>JBFWMP010000051.1:1964-16266 GCA_050251575.1 Clostridia bacterium | reverse complement strand
CTATTCTGCTCTGCTTGATAGACCTATGAAAAAGGCAGGACCTTAGTCCTATCTTTTTATAAACACCCCTTCAAAAAAGGATTTATGAAAAAAATGTCGAATTATAGTAAATAATTACAACCAATGTTTGTTGCTTCTTGTTCACACTTCACAAACATCAGTCGTACAATTATTTATTTTAATTTTAAGGGGGAAGAAAGATGCTGAAATTATTCAAAACCAATAACATTGGATTAAGCACCAAAATATTTTTTCCTATTATTGTACCTATATTGGCATTACTCCTTGTTTCCATTATGTCTGTAAACTATCTGCATACTGTATCGTCTCAGCTCACTAAAAATTTATATGAAGAAGCACATAAAAGTTTTTATTGGTTGTTAAATGCTGACCGTGATTATTATCAAGCATTGGTAGATTATATGGATATGAAACAAACAAGTTCCTCGGAAGATTTGAAAAAATCAGGGGAGTCCTATCTTGAGAATGCACAGCAGACTATCGACCGTGTGAATACAGCAAGGGGAATTATTGATAACAATAAGGCGAATTTTGGAAAGTACACCCATAAGGTATCAGGGCTTACAATCTCTCAATTGTTTGAATCATTCGACAAAAACTATAATATCTGGAAGGATCTTTTTAATCCGGATAGTAATAGGATGAAGGACGAAGCTGCATATATTGAATCGTTTAATGCTGCAAGAGAATGTATTAATCAAATACAAGAAATTCTTGATGATTATAGTCAAGACATAATTACTGAAAATCATGCTTTAGTTGAAGCAACTGAAAAAATAACAATTATTGTTTCATTTGTTGCAATTGCCGTCTCATTATTGTTAGGGCTAATCGTAATAATCAACATTAAAAAAAGAACGAAAATAACGGTAGATTATATTAAGAAAACTGCGGACTTTGACTTAAGGCATGACTCGAATTATGAAAAATATGCTAATGACAAGGACGAATTTGGTATTATTATCAATGCCGAATCTCGTGCAAGAAATGAATTTAGAAATATAGTTAATTCAGTTGTTAATCAGACTTCCAGTTTAACAGATACTATTGAATTAACCAATGAAAATATGTTGCATTTGGAAAGTAATATAGAAGATATTTCTGCGACAACTGAGCAATTATCAGCAGGGATGGAAGAGACTGCTGCTTCTACCGAGGAAATGAATGCCACCTCTGTGAACATTGAAAAAGCTATTGAGATTATCTCAGAAAAAGCTCAGGATGGTGCCAGATCTGCTGAAGAAATAAACAGCAGAGCTTATGAATTAAGTAAAAGCTTTAAAGACTCCCATGATAATGGAATGAAAATTTTTAGCAATGTAAAGGGAAAACTTGAAAATGCATTAGAAGAATCAAAGGCAACACATCAGATTAGTATACTGGCTGATGCCATTCTTCAAATTACTTCCCAGACAAATCTTCTTGCATTAAATGCTGCGATAGAAGCAGCACGTGCTGGAGAAGCAGGAAAAGGTTTTGCAGTAGTAGCAGAGGAGATAAGAAAACTTGCAGAGGATTCCAAAAAAGCTGTTGCTGAAATTCAAACGGTAACCAAGATTGTAACTGATTCCGTTGAGAACTTGACAGAAAACTCAAACCAATTGCTTGACTATGTGTCCAACGATGTAAATAAGGATTATCAGACCATGCTAGGTGCAGCAGAGCAATATAAAGAAGATGCAGATCACATCAACAAGCTGGTTTCTGAACTTAGTGGCACCTCAGAAGAACTGCTTGCGTCTATTCAAAATATGGTAAAATCAACACAAGAGGTAACGCAAGCAGCAAATGAAGGGGCAGCAGGGACTACCAATATTGCTGAAAAATCTTCGGACATAGTAATGAATGCTTCCGAGACTGTCAAAAGCATCAATTCTGCAAAAGAAGGCGCAAATATCCTTAAAGAAGTGGTTTCAAAATTTATCTGCTGATACATACAATTAATTTACTATATAAACAAAAACACTATTTGCCAATAATATAAGAGACCACTGAAAAAGTCCAGATTTGTGTCATTCTGAATGAAATGAAGAATCTTAAAAGCTGCTTAGATACTAAGATTCTTCGCTCCACTCAGAATGACATTTTGGGATTTTTTTATATTATTTGACTTTATCAGTGCCCAATAATATAACGGGGAAATAGTGTTTTTTATATCTCATAGAAAATTAGATTTACCAAGACAGCCTGTCTTATATAAGGAATAGAGCATAATGGTAACTGCAAGCAGGTCTGCACAACCGCCTGGACTAATATTTTTTTCTATAAAATCTTCATCCATTTCTATAATGAAAGCTTTCCCTTCTGCTGTATATATTCCACCTAAGCTTAGGGCATACGCTGCTTTTTGTCTGACGTATTCAAGTGTATTCAAGTCATGCCTTGCCAATACGTTTGAATCTTCCGTGACCATCATTAAATGCAACAATACTTGTACGAGAACATCATTGATACCGCCTCTTTTCTCTTCTATCAACTTAAGAAAAAGAGGGAAAGCTGTTCGCCTAACGGTGATAAAGCCTTTTTCCACTTCTCCGCGGATTCCTTCAAAGCCATATTGCAGATATAAACTTTCCCCATGAGTGAGATTATCTTTTTTACCTGCACCAGCTAACTCCTGTTCTACAATTCCCTTTGTCATATCTGATATAATTCGGCATATTTTTTCTATAGAAACTTGATATTCTGTTTTATTAAAAAAATACTTTCCAGCAGCAGCGGATATAATTCCCAATGAAAAGATAAGACCTTTATGTGTATTTGCTCCCCCGGTAGCCTGATACATCTTTTTCTCTGCTTCTATCCCTACTCCTCTGATTTGCCTTAATAGCTCTATAGTATCCAGACTATCAAATTCAGTCCCCTTCTGAGCACATTGATAGAAAAATTGCTGCAATGCTGCACTGCTTGATAAAAAGGAAAAAAAGTTCATATCTTTATGGGCACCGGAATTAGACCTATCTACAAGCCCTGGCTTTGGAGTCGCTGAAACCTCATAAAGCATAGCTTCTACAGCACATCTGCTTATATACTCGGACCATTCACTATTAAAAACCATATGATCACCCTTTAAATATAATAATATCAAGACAGATCTGCATGCTTTATCATGATAAGACCTATCTTGATACTTAAACTAATATTATGCTGCTATTGCTGCTTTTTTCTTTTTATCAAAATAGTCTTTTATAAAAGGATAAGCAACAGACACAATGGTCAATATGATTAAAGTAACGGATACCGGTGATTTCACAAAGATACCAAAGCTGCCATTTGAAACAATAAGTGCCTGTCTAAAAGAAATTTCCATACTATTTCCAACAATTACTCCTAAAATCAGAGGAGCACTTGGGATACCTGCTTTATCCATGAACAGCCCCAAAAGACCAAATATAACTAACAGATAAAAGTCAAAGGCGCTGTTTCCTATTGCAAAAGTACCGATAAAAGCTAACCCTAAGACGATTGGATATAGCACTTTAGGCGGTATTGCCAATATTCTTACCAATACACCCGCTAAAGGAATATTCACAATCGCAAGAACTATATTTCCGATAAACATACTCGCAATAAGTCCCCATGCGATGTCGGGATGTTGTGTAAACAGAAGCGGTCCCGGCTGAAGACCCAACATTAATAATGCACCCATCATTACGGCTGTTGTTCCTGAGCCCGGTACACCCAAGGTAAGCATCGGAATAAGTGCACCAACGGAGGCAGCATTGTTTGCAGCTTCAGGAGCAGCTAATCCAACAATTTCACCCTTGCCAAAGTCATCCGGATTTTTAGCTAACTGCTTCTCATTGTTATATGCCATTAAGGATGCCATCGTACCTCCGGCACCCGGAAGAGCACCTACGATAAAGCCTAAAGGAGTGCTTCTTAATATTGGAAGCCAAGACTTTCTCCAGTCTTCCCGGGTAATCCATATCTTCCCGAATTTTGTCTGCATCTTCTTTTTTCCCTCATGGACTTCTTTAAAGCATTTAAATACTTCTCCGAGAGCATAAAAGGCGATAATAACCACTAGAAAATCAATACCTGTTTGCAGCTCTAAAATACCAAAAGTAAACCTTTGTACCCCTGACTGAGCATCCAAACCCACCGTAGATATCATAAGTCCGATAAACATTGAAATAAATCCACGCACCAAGTTTTTCTTAGACATTGACGCTGTTGCAGATAAAGCAGTCACCATCAATAGAAAATATTCTGCAGGTCCGAATTTTAATGCAAATTTTGCAACCGGTACTGCTAAAAAGACCATAAAGACCGTTGAAATAATACCCCCGATAAAGGATGCAATAGCTGACATTGCCAAAGCAGCTTCTGCCCTGCCGTTTTGCGCCATGGGATATCCATCAAAGGTAGCAGCTAACGCAGCCCCGTCTCCAGGCGTATTGATTAAGATAGAGCTTCTAGAGCCTCCGAACATCGCTCCGTAATAAACACCGCACATTGTGATTAATGAAGCGGTAGGTCCCATCGCAAACGTCATTGGCAGTAAAACAGCTACACCCGTTGCCGGCCCTAAGCCTGGAAGCATACCAATGATGGTGCCAAGTATCCCTCCCAATGTAACGAAAAACATATTCTCAGGCGTTATTGCTATTTGAAAACCATACATCAAATTACTTAATATTTCTTCCATATCTATTCACCCCCCCTACTAAATTTCAAGAATTGGCATCATGGGAAGCGGTATTCCCAATAGCTTTAAAAAGATAACATAAATACCTATACTAAAGCATACAGCTACAATCATATTGGTCTTCCACTGTTTTTTCCCATTGAGTGTAAATAACATTGTACTCATAAAGAATATTGTTGCCAGTACATACCCAACCTTTTCAAATATCAAGGCATAGATAATACTTGATATACAAGCAACAACAATCATTTTTGTTGCCGGTTCCATCCTTTTTTTTGTTTCAGCTTTTTCTTTTAATACTAAGCCGCCTTTTCTGGATTCTTTTATGAAAAGGATTGCACCAAATATAATCATTAATATTCCAAGACCCATTGGAAAATATAATGGTGCTACTGGATTACCTACACTTGCCCTCGGCAAGTTATAGGCTTGAATACTATATACAAGACCAACGAGCATCGTAATAATGCCTGCCAATGCCGGTAAATTCATCTTTCCACCTCCAATATATTTGCGGAACCAATGAGGTTCCGCAATAGTATTCTAACTTGTCTTTTTTAAAACGCATGAAAGGAGAAGTTTGTTAATAAAATGTATCTTATTTTAAAGCATTCTTATTTCTTAAGCATCCCTATTTCTTCCATTATCGTTTTGTAATCTTCATTTGTTTTTTCTAAAAATGTATTGAACTCAGCCGTATCTGCATATGCTTCAGCCCAACCATTTCTCTTGCATGCCTCTTTCCATTCCGGAGTTTCTACCATCTTTCCAAGCACATCAGCCCAATATTTCTGTGCATAATCAGGCATTCCAGGTGCTCCGAATAAACCTCTCCAGTTTTCAAATACTGCATCTATCCCCTGTTCTTTAACAGTCGGTACTTCAGCAACGATCCCTTCGCCGACACGCTTAGGAGCTGTAGACGCTAACCCTACTAATTCTTTACTTTCGAGCAAAGCCCTAACATCACTCAAACCTACAGATAACAAGTCAACATGGCCACCCATAAGCTGTGCGGCACCTGAATTATCCTGGAAGCTGATGTAATCGATATCTTTCAGGTTTGTAACCCCTGCAGCTTTAGCGATCAACAAAAATTGAACATGATCCATACTTCCTACAGCAGATGTTCCGGCAACCTTTACACTTTTTGGATCCTTCTTTAATGCATCCATTACATCAGCAATGGTTTTATACTTTGAATCTTTTGCAACAACAAATGCAGCATAATCTGTAATTAGCTTTGCAATTGGTGTTGTATCCTTATAGCTATATTCTGTGGAACCACTCAAATTAAGCAGCAGGATTGGAGGTGAATATACGGAAATAATCTTATCGCTGCCTTTCTTTTCCTGCATATAAGCCAGGTTAACAGCTCCGCCGCCACCTGTTCTATTAGTAATAGGCATTGGTACGGTTACAAGCTTTGCATCTGTTAATGTTTTTTCTACTGTACGAATGGTTAAATCCCAACCACCACCAGCGCCTGCAGGAGCAATAAACTCCATTGCTTTAGTAGGATACTCCGGCGCCTTTGGCTCTTCTTTTTTAGCTTCTTGAGATGGTTCCTTTGCATCTGGAGTCTGCTTTGGAGCAGATGATGCACAACCTGTAAATACAAGCACTAATACCAGCATTGACGCAATAATTGTAATCAAACTTTTTTTAGATTTCATTATGACCCTCCTATTTTTTAATAATCCTTCTCCTTGGCTTTTTCTGTTTTCCACACTAATCCCCCTTTCATGCTTGGACGGTTTAACTCATAGATATGAATTAAGCCACATCTACCATTTCACTAATTCTATATAATATTATGGTATTCATTAGTTGACCTATGAAGATATTTTCTCCCTATAGGGTTTATATTCATCTTCTTCAAAATATCTTCTTGTGATATTGTATATTTCCTCCATTAGTTTATCGTAAGAATGCCTCCTGCTTCTGGTACAAGCTGCTGCATCTTCTTCACATAATAAACATCGCCTGTTTTTTTGATTGATATCAGCTCGAGTTATAATTTTATACCCCTTTCCGATAACATCGAAGTCAAATAATCTACCAAGCGGATGGTTGTTTTCAAGAGTAACGAGGACTTCTTTTAAGAGTGTTTCATCTGTATCGACTGCAATAAACGCTTCTGCCCCCGTAGCCTTGTAATAAACCTCTTCATGAACAATAGAAATATTCTTTTGCCTTAATAGCCTTGCTAAAACATTTCTTCCCTCATAATGAATTTTTCTACTCATAAGAATATCCTTGTATTCTCCAGGTATATTCACTGTAAATGATATGACACAAACTCCGTATAAATCAACAATCTCTTTTTGCTTTTTAGATCTTTCATCCCTAGCAATCAGAATATCTTCCAAGGATATAGCTTTAGAAAAATCCATAGGTACTATCGCTCCTTTTTTACCTGATGAATAACATCAATAACAGATCCATCTCTATATTGTACAATAGCGACAACTTTATCTTCTACTTTAATCGGTTCAGGTTTTCCAACTATTTTTTCCGCTTTTAATTTTAATTCTTCAATAGAAAATACGGGTATTCTCGCTGATTCCAAGTTATGCAGCAAGTCCTTTCTTAATGGATTCACTGCTATTCCTTGATCTGTAACTAAAACGTCTACTGTATTGCCGGGTGTAACAATCGTATTCACCCGGTCTAGAATAGTAGGCATCCTACCGCGAATGAGAGGTGCTACGATAATAGATACAGATGCTCCTGCCGCAGTATCACAATGCCCTCCTATAGCTCCTCGGATTACTCCATCTGAGCCTGTAATAACATTTACATTAAAATCAACATCTATTTCTAATGCACTAAGCACCACAATATCAAGCTGATTCACAGCACTTCCCTCATTGTCCGGATTCGCGTAATAGGAAGCATCGATTTGGGCATGGTATCTATTATTTTTTAGTGATTCTGCTGCCTTGAGATCAAAACTTTGAACATCAAGCAGCTTCTTTATCAGGCCTTCCTCATGCAAGTCCACCATTTGACCGGTAATACCGCCTAATGCAAAACTGGCTTTAATCCCCTTCGCAATCATTTTATCTCTTAAAAACCTAGTTGTAGCCAAGGAAGCTCCTCCTGAACCGGTTTGCATAGAAAATCCATCTTCAAAATATCCTGATGCTTCTATCACGTCTGCAGCGTGCTTTGCAATGAGAAGATCTCTTGGATTCTTAGTAAATCTCGTCGCACCTGACATAATTCCACTGGGATCACCTATCGAATCTACTTTGACAATATAATCAACGTGAGACTGCGGAATGCCAAACGGAACATTTGGAAAACCAACAATATTATCTGTGATAAGAATAACTTTATCCGCATATTGTGCATCAACCTTTGCGTATCCTAGAGAACCGCAAACAGACGCTACGGAACTTTCTCTCGAGTATCCGTTTGCATTTCCATAAGGGTCACAGGATGGCACTCCTAAAAATGCTACATCTATATGAAGTTCTCCTGTACTAATTGCTCTAGCTCTTCCTCCATGAGATCGCAGCACAACAGGAATATCCATCAATCCATCTGAAATTGCTTCTGCCAGTGCACCTCTCAATCCACTGCTTTCTATTCTCCGTATGACGCCATCTTTTATATGCTGAATAAGCGGGGCATGAATATCAGTTAGTGAACTGGGTGAAAGCACGAGATCCTTGAAGCCTAATTTTGCAATAGTATCCAGTACCATATTTACAATATAATCACCATTTCGGAAATGATGATGGAAAGAGATTGTCATTCCATCCTTTAAACCCGATTCAAGAATAGCCTTTTCAAGTGTAGGCACAAGTTTATTTCTATCCGGAGAAGTCTGCCGTTCTTTAAGCCGTTCTATATCCTTCACCATCTCATTTTTACTAGACTTCTGATAAGGTCTTAATTTCCCTAACGCTTTTACTTCTTCCGGAATTTCTCTGCCAATAGTATTATGCATTTTCAATCACCCCCATTTTATATATATGCTCTTGCCGCAGCAGCCAAATCAAGTGTTCGGCGTGCTCTTTCTACAATCGGTTTATCAATCATCTTACCATCCAGACTGATAACACCTGAGCCTCTTTTTTCTGCTTCTTCAATAGCTTCCAGTACTCTTAGCGCCTTCTCTATTTCCATCTGTGTAGGTGTATATATCTTATGTACAGGTTCTATTTGTCTCGGATTTATCACTGACTTCCCATCAAATCCCAATTGTTTAATTAACTTTACTTCATTAATAAACCCTTCTTCATTATTCACATCTGAAAAAACAGTATCCAGCGCATCAATTTTTGCAGCTCTTGCTGCCATTAAAACTTGACTTCTGGCTGTCAATAATTCAATACCCTCTAAAGAGCGTGTAGTTTTTAAATCTGTAACAAAATCCTCTGCTCCAATAGCTATACCAATTAACCTAGAACTTGCAGTAGCAATCTGATAAGCATTAATCACACCTAAAGCACTTTCAACAGCCGCCATCATCTTAATGGTTCCAACCTCCATGCCAATCTTCTCTTCAATCTCTGATATCAACTTATCTGTTTGACGGACATCTTCAGGTGTTTCTGCCTTCGGCAAACGAATCACATCAGGCTTTGCTCTCACAATCGACTCTAAATCTTCTTTACCAAAGGGTGTATCTAAGCCATTAATTCTTACTACTGTTTCTACGATTCCATAGTCAAAGGTTTTCAGCGCATTATATACCAAAAATCTTGCAGCATCTTTTTCATTCAATGATACTGAGTCTTCAAGGTCAAACATAATCGCATCAGAACCATAAATATGCACATCCCTAATCATTCCCGGATTATTGCCGGGAACATACAACATCGTCCTTCTTAACCGGCGCATTTACTTATCCCCCCAGTTATAGTCTTTATTTTTAGCTGCTCTATGGACTGCAGTCAATAATCTTGCTTTGATTGTACAATCCAGTGCACCTTTATCGTTTGCACGAACCAGAACATCGGTAACATTCATTTCTTCAAGGGTTTCTTGAATTACTTTTTTGATTTGCATACCAAACTGATTTTGTACGGTGCTTTTTAATTCAATTGCAATGCCTTTTCCTTCATTTTTTTCTACAGAAATGTTGATATCACTTGATTCCAATGTTCCCGCCATTCCAACATCTAAAATTTTCAATTCTACCTACCCTCTTTCACTTAATGTCTATTATTGCTGAACCGAATGTTTTGAATAATTTCCTTTGCATCATCAGATAACAAATAATCATAGGTGGTTTGTGGAACAAACTGTTTTACTGCTGATAAATCTCCCTCCCTAATCAATGATCTGATTTTTGATGCGCTAACAGCACTATCTTCAACAGAAAACCTAGGTATTTCTACAACTTGAATATTGTTTTGAGGAAGCATGTGCTGCATCGTCAGATTATATGCTTTTGTAACAACGCAATAAGGCTCCTCGCCTACATACCTGCGATTAATTCCAAGCTCCGGCGCGATATACTGACAAAAGATTTGCAGATCCAGTAAGGCGTGTGTTTCTACAATATCTTGATATTCTTTTAAAAAGTAGGAAGGAAATGTAGCATTCGAAATAATATAATCCTTCCCTTTATGGATAAAGACATTAGGTAAATGCTTTGTCCCTTTCTTCACCAGCTGATAGCGTATCTCTGAAGGAAAAACAGATTTATCTTCCCATACGATAAAAATATGCACTGCATCACTTTGCGCTGCGGCTCTTTCAATCAAATGCTGATGTCCCAAAGTAAATGGATTGCAATTCATAACAATTGATGAGATGACTTGACCACTTCTTTTGTATTGGGATAATTCTTGCAAGTATTTTGAAATACCATCACTTTTATTTTCCATTAACAATACCTTATCAGAGACTTCTGAAATTTTATAAAATCCCAGTTGAGAAAATAGTGTCAAGTGCTCGGGCTTCGTATATAAAAAAAGATGAGTGTTCCCGCGCTGATACTGCTCTTGTATTAAATGGGTTACAATTCTATTTGATAAACCCATGTTTTTATATTCAGAATCTAAAGCAATACATTTTAAGATTTTTCCGCTAAACGAGCCCGTTCCGACAATCTTGTCCTTATCTAAAAGAATAACTGTATACTCTATGTCTTGATCATATGATAATCCTTGCTCTTTTAAAAATTCTATAACCTGTTGCTTCTCCCGCTCCAAACCTATATGAACAGTTTGTTCTCTGATGACGCCAAACTCAAGCATTTTCACACCCCTCTTCATATTAATTTTTTAGCAACATTCTTCTTATTTCTTGACTCAACTGAACGGCAAAGACCGGTTTAAGTAAATAAATATCGATGATTGCATCTTCAGTATATTTTTCAATCTCCTCATCCGCAAAGCCGGTAACAAGCATAATCTTGATTTGAGGGCGAATAGATTTTATCTTTTTTGCCAACTCAGTCCCACGCATATTAGGCATCGCCTGATCTGTAATAACAAGATCAAACTTATCATGATTTTGTTTAAAGACTTTAAGTGCTTCTACACTGCTTGTTAGTGAAGTTACCTGATAACCAAAAAGCTCTAATGTCTTTTTCATCAATTGAACAATTCTAGGTTCATCATCGACTAACAATATCCTTTCATTTCCATGTAAAACTACATTATTGATATGAGTAATACTCTGATTTTTTACATCAGTTTTTTGCAGATAAACAGTAAAGATGCTGCCTATGCCTACTTGGCTTTCAACCGTAATTTTCCCATTATGATTAAGTATAATCCCATGAACAACTGATAATCCAAGTCCTGTCCCTTCTCCAACCATTTTTGTAGTAAAAAATGGGTCAAAAATCTGATCCATTGTTTCTTTATTCATTCCGCAGCCCGTATCCTTTACGCAAATCTTTACATATTCTTCATCACCGGTGCTGCAGTCCTTAAGAACACTTTCTTCATAAGCTTTTACCGATTCCGCACTAACTTCCAATATTCCCCCATGCTCTCTCATAGCATGATATGCATTCGTACACAAATTAAGTATCACCTGATGCATTTGAGTTGAATTCGCCAGTATATGTCCGCAATCCTCATCAATATTATCAATAATTTCAATAGTGCTTGGTAACAAAGATTTAATTAGTCTTACCGTTTCTTTGAGAAATTGTTTTACCTGTATGGATTGATATTGATATGAAATATTATCTCTGCGGCTAAATATAAGTATTTGTTCTATAAGTTCTTTTGCCCTCACTGATGATTCATAAATTTCATTCATGCCTTCATATAATTCACTATCTGATTTTAAATCTTTTAAGATTAACTCAGAATATCCGAGAATAGGAGTTAGAAGATTATTGAATTCATGTGCAATTCCTCCGGTTAACGTTCCTATTGTTTGCAGCTTCATTGAGTGTTGCAATTGAAGCTCGCTTTTCCGCAATTCTTCAGCTGCTTTATTTAATTCTTTCAGATATATTGTCTCAATTTCCAATTCTTCTTTATTTTTTTGAATTCTTAAAATAATAAAAATGCTTCCGGTAAATGTGATTAAAAATACAACCGCAACTCCCAATGTATTAAATAAATTTTGTTCAATAGGACCTGCGATCTCTTCATAAGACATAGGTGTTGCAACAATCCAGGTATCCTGACCAATATTTGCTGAGGCAAATCCATTTAATTTCTTCACCTTGACCAACTTATTATCCGGCCACCAGTAGGAATGATAAATGGCAATACCTTCTTCTTCAACCATTTGTCTCTCTATAAGATCCTCCAGCTCTGAATAATCCAAATCAGGATGATTCTCTTTTCTTCCCGCAATAACATGCGTACCTACCTGTTCTTTCACAGGATGCATCAATACAGTACCATTTCTATCTTTAACCATTACATAGCCTTTTTCACCCACTTTTACAGACTGTACCAGAGACTTATACATTGTCTCCAAACTAATGGAAACAATAAGAATACCCTGAAAATCCCGCTTGTAAAATACCGGCTCTATAATATCTACAACAAATTCTCCTGATGCATCCTTATGCACATCACCAATATGTGATTCTTGCTTGCCTAATGCCAGCTTAACATCTGTATTGCTCATCACATTATATATATTATTTCCTTTTTCAGGAGGGTATTGGTACAGAAGCACACCATCCTTATCTAACAGATAAATAGCTTCTATTTCCCTATTCTGTGTCTCATAATAAATTGTTAATGCAGTATTGTCAGGTTCAGGAACTTTTCCTTCCATAAACTCAAAAAGTTGTTCTTGAAATTTAGAATTGCCTGCTACATTTTTAATGCTATCTGCTTTTTCATTCATAAACAGCTCCAAGCTCTTTGATACCGATTTTGCAATGGTCAATAAGTGCTGTTCCTGCTGCATGATGATTGTATCTCTATAACTTGTATAATTCATATACAATATTTTGGATAATAGAATCGTAATGAAGATCACAGCCGTAAAAAGTACTATGATTTTAACACTGATATGGCTTGTATTTTTTCTCTGTTTATTCTTATGCCTCATTCGAATACCTCCCAAACTAGAATATACCCTATTATATCATGCTCCATATTGTCTGTATTCGATAGTGTATTCGAATTAAAAAGTTCCTAATTAACTGCAACTGCTTATCTCATACTCTCCTTATATTCTGTCTTTTGTAAACCTTAAAATTTGTTTTAAAACCATATGACAAAATTTATAAAGTAGTGTATAATAATGAATGTCAATTTGTTTATATTCACTATGATAAAACATAAAGCTTAAAAAATTCTGAATAAATATTAAAAATTTTTAAGAAACATCTGATTTTCAAAATATATCTTACTTTTCTTACATTTATCTTATTTAACAAATGAAAAGAGGGACCATTATGAGTAAAGAACGAATCTTAGTGGTTGATGATGAGCGAGCTATTAGAAAGCTTATAACGAAATGCCTAAACCAGGAAAATATGCTTACTTATGAAGCCAGCTGTGGCAAAGAAGCCTTTGAAATGCTTTCTCAGAATACCTTTGATTTAATAATCTTAGACATCATGATAGGTGACATTGATGGCTTTGAAGTAATAAAAAAGATAAGAAATGATAAAATTACTGTCCCCATATTGTTGTTAAGTGGAAGAAGTGAAGATCATGACAAAATATTAGGGCTTGGCATAGGTGCCGATGATTACATTACTAAGCCATTCAGTCCCGCTGTGCTATGCGCACATGTCAAGGCACATATCCGCCGGAATAAAGAACTGGCTGATTTACAAAAGATTGGGTCTATTCTAAGTATAGGTGCTTTTAAATTTGATTTTAATACCTACAAGTTGTTTAAAAATGATATTGAAATCCCTCTATCATCAAAAGAAATAATGCTGATAAAATTCTTCTTAGAAAACCCTAATAGGGTATTTACTAAGGAACAGCTTTATCAAAATGTATGGGGGGACTCTATTATTGATGATAATTCTATCATGGTATATATACGGCATTTGAGAACGAAAATAGAAGATGATCCTAAAAATCCGGTTCATATCCAAACTGTTTGGGGAATCGGTTATAAATTTCTGGCATAATAAAACCCATCATCTTGAAATCACGTTTTAAGGGACTGTCTCAAAATAATGATCTTCGGAATGGTCTTAACCGCTCCGCATTTTGAGAC
>JBFWMP010000051.1:0-1864 GCA_050251575.1 Clostridia bacterium | reverse complement strand
GCCCCTTATTGCTGTTATGTACAAAATCCTTAGAATATTCGTACTTCCGTGCCAACCGGTACAAAGTTGAATAATTCATTTACATCATTATTATATAACCTGACACATCCGTTAGATGCCATCGTCCCTATGGAAGAAGGATTACTGTTACCGTGGATTCCATAGCTTGGCTTGGATAATCCTAACCAACGTGTTCCAAAAGGTCCGCCGGGATTAACCTGCTTGTTTATTACGGTAAATGTACCCTCCGGTGTTGGTGTACTAGGTTTTCCGATTGCAATAGGATATGTCTTAACAACTCTTCCGTTACGATACAACGTAAGTCTAAAAGCGCTTTTGTTAACTTCTATACGAACCGGAGACGGTACAATAGGTATGCATATCGCTTGACCTATTATCAAGCTATTAGGATTAATACTGGGGTTTAGTCTCTGAATCTCACTAACTGATACATTAAAATATTGTGCAATCTTCCCTAATGTATCTCCTGCCACAACCACATAAAAATTAGCCTGAGGACATCCTGCATATACCGGAGGTTCATTCCTAGGTACACACACCCTCTGTCCGATCTGGAGTCTATTCGGATCTATGCTCGGATTAATGTTTAAAATTGCCTGTACCGTGGTGTTGTGCTGCTGCGCTATTCGCGCTAAAGTATCTCCTGTTTTTATTGCATAGGGGATCGATCCTGCCGGACACGTTGCAGGTAAATTCTCAGGCACACAAATCTGCTGGTCTATAAAAAGACGGTAAGGATCTATTCCCGGATTCGCAATGAGTATAGCCTGCACGGTAGTGTTATACTGTTGTGCTATCTTGCTTAATGTATCTCCTGCCTTAATAGCATACGATATAGTCCCTGCTGGGCAGACTCCTGGACTGATCTGAGGACGGGGTATGCAAATTTGCTGTCCTATAAAGAGTCTATTCGGATCTATTCCCGGGTTAATATTCATAATCGCCTGTACGGTAGTATTGTATTGCTGTGCTATCCTGCCAAGCGTATCTCCTGCTCTTATTGCATACGCCATTGCTCCCGCAGGACATTGAGAAATATAACTAAACATCAAATCACCTCCATTTAAAATATTCTTACAATTGTTTCAACCGGTGTAAGATTAAAAAGTTCGTCAATATTATCATTGACCAATATAATATCACCCTCAGTAGACTCCGTTCCTATTAAACCAACGTTGCTTGTGCCATGAATGGTACAGTCGGGTATAGATAAACCTATTAGTCTGAGACCAAATATCTCTTCCGGCGTTACTTCCTTATATAAAACTGCATATGTGCCTTTAGGTGTAGGAGTACTTGCTCTTCCTACTGCAACAGGATAGGTCTTAAATATTCTGTCTCCACGATATACTATAAGGATTTTAGCACCTGTATTTACTCCGATATTCACCGGAGGCGGTACAATAGGTATACAAAGGTACATATCTTGATATAAATCTTCAGGTTCGATTCCAAGATTTGATTGCAAAAGGTTCTCCACAGTGATATTAAAGTATCCTGCAATTGACTCTAGAGTATCTCCTGCCTTGACTACATAGTAATTGGTAGTTGGACAAGAAGGATATTCCTGCTGTACCGTCGGAATACAAATTTGCTGACCAATTCGAAGTGTATATGGATTTATCCCTTGATTCACACTAATAATTGCTTGTACTGTAGTATTATACTGCCGGGCAATCTTCCCTAATGTATCTCCTGCCTGTATCACATGAGGGGTTGCTCCCTTGGGACATTGAGGAGAAGAAATATAACTGAACATCAAAATCACCTCTCAAAAATATTTTCAATATATAATACTCAAACCCAGCAGAATGTGTTAATTTTTATGCTATGAAATAGAAAT
>JBFWMP010000050.1:0-16437 GCA_050251575.1 Clostridia bacterium | reverse complement strand
TGAATAATCTTATCACCTTTTTTACCATAGCTCTTAACAATAGCAGCTTTCATGTAGCCTACAGCATCCTCTAAAGGAATAATGTCTGCCAACTTGAAGAATGCAGCCTGCATGATCATGTTGATTCTATTTCCAAGACCAATTTCTTTTCCTAGAGCAACACCATCAATGGTATATAAATTGATATTATGCTTTGCAATAAATTTCTTCATTTCAGCTGGCAGCTTCTCACCTAATTCTTCCACTGTCCAACCGCAGTTAAGCAAGAAAGTTCCGCCGTCTTTTAAATCTGATACCATATCATATTTATCTACATAAGATGGATTATGACATGCAACAAAATCCGCCTTATTGATAAGATATGTTGACTTGATAGGCTTCTTACCAAATCTCAAATGAGAAATTGTAATACCGCCGGATTTTTTAGAATCATAAGCGAAGTATGCTTGAGCATACATATCTGTATGGTCTCCAATGATTTTAATGGAATTTTTGTTAGCTCCAACAGTACCATCTGAACCCAGACCCCAGAATTTACAGCTAACTGTTCCTTCTGCTGCTGTATTAATATCTTCTCCAATCGGAAGTGAAAGATTAGTTACATCATCTATAATTCCAATGGTGAAGTGATTCTTCGGTTGTGCCTTTTTCAAATTATCATATACTGCTGCAATTTGTGCAGGAGTTGTATCCTTCGAACCCAAACCATAACGACCTGCAACAATAAGCGGTCTTTCTGCACTATCAAAATATGCTGTGCATATATCCTGATATAAAGGTTCCCCAATTGCACCAGGTTCCTTTGTTCTGTCTAATACAGCGATCTTCTTGACCGATGCTGGAATCGCTGCAAGTAAATGTTTTACTGAGAAAGGTCTGTAAAGGCGTACTTTCACTAAACCTACCTTTTCACCCTTCTTGGATAAATAATCAATAGTTTCTTCAATCGCATCACAAGCTGAACCCATCGCTACAATAATTCTATCAGCATCAGGTGCTCCATAGTAATTAAATAACTTGTAGTCTCTGCCGGTAATTTTGCTGATTTCATTCATATATCCTTCAACAACTTCCGGAAGTGCATCGTAGAATTTATTACATGCTTCACGTGCCTGGAAGAATATATCCGGATTCTGTGCTGTTCCTCTTAATACAGGATGCTCAGGATTCAAAGCATTTTTTCTAAATGCTTTTACTGCATCCATATCAAGAAGTTTTTCGAGATCTTGATAGTCAATCGCTTCTATCTTCTGGATCTCATGAGAAGTCCTAAAACCATCAAAGAAATGAAGGAATGGTACTCTTCCTTTGATAGCACTTAAATGTGCAACCCCTGCCAAATCCATAACTTCCTGTACATTCGCAGATGATAAAAGTGCAAATCCAGTTTGTCTGCATGCCATAACATCCGAATGATCTCCGAATATAGATAGTGCATGACTTGCAATTGCACGGGCACTAACATGCAATACTCCCGGAAGAAGTTCACCGGCAATCTTATACATATTAGGTATCATCAGAAGCAATCCCTGAGATGCAGTATATGTAGTCGTAAGCGCACCTGCAGCCAATGAGCCATGAACTGTACCGGCTGCACCTGCTTCAGACTGCATTTCAACTACTCTTACCTGCTGTCCGAAAATATTTTTCTTGCCGTTTGCTGACCATTCATCGACATGTTCTGCCATAGTTGATGATGGTGTGATAGGATAAATACCTGCTACTTCTGTAAAAGCATATGAGACATATGCAGCGGCAGTGTTTCCATCCATTGTCATCATTTTTTTAGACATTGAGAAACCCCCTTATAGATTAATTGGTTTTATATTATGAAAGGTTAAAAACCTTCTTACCCCTCTGTACATTGTATACATTAGAGTACATTGTTATCAATACTCATTCCTACACTACGTGAAATACTCATATGTATTAAAAGCATTAATAACCACCTAATCTAATTATAATCTTTCGCTCCCTTACTGTAAAGTAATTTTTAATTAGTAAATGTTTTTTTATCTGCTCTGCTGCCTTTTTAAAATTTCATTTATAGCTTTTTCTTCATATTCATGCCAATTTTTATCTGTTGTTTCTATAACAATATATGGAATATTAAGTCTATCGCAAATGTTTTTCAAACTCTCATATCCCCTGAATACCCTAAGATGAAAATCTTCTGATGCATTTTCTATCCTATCCTTTTCACCACGGTCGGCAACCCGCTGCATTCCTTCCTGCGTATTCACCTGATAAAGAATAACTAAGTCCGGCAGCTTGTCAACAAAAAGTTGTGATACCTTGATAATAAATTCCAGATCTATTCCACGTCCATATCCCTGATAAACTATAGAAGATAAGAAATTTCTTTCACAGATTACATTTTTTCCATCATCTGTATGCTTTTTTATTTCTTCAATCAATTGAGCCCTGTTCGCCGTAAAAAGAGCAAACTCACACATAGCATTGATATGATTATCATTATCTTGAAGAAGTGTGCGAATTTTTTCTCCAATAGTATCTTTTTTTCCTATTTCCCCACCCGGCTCTCGATAATGAAGCGTGGCAAAGCCCTGATTATTTAGCCTCTCTATCACTCTCTCAGCTTGGACTGATTTACCCGAACCGTCCGGACCTTCAAATACAATATATAACCCCTTCTTATTCATATCCATACTCCCAAAAATTTTCTTTTAGCCATCAAATAAATCTAGTATTTATATATTTTATAAAGCTATATCGAATATTATTTTCACTTTTAGTCTCACTTTTAGTCTCACTTTTGGATACTTGCTCCCAAGCTTGATCATTATCCAAGTTAATAAAATATTTATCAGCGATATACTCTCTTTTTATTTTAGTTACATAGGCTTCTGTACAAAGCGGCAGAAGCTGTGTGTAAATTGACTCTCCACCTATAACAAAAACATCCTCGGTGGAATACTTATCTAATTCCCTAAACAAATCATCCATTGAGCGGCATAAGATTACCTTATCATTGTGATAACTCTTATTTTTACTCAGTACAATATTTATTCTTTCTTTTAATGGTTCTTTTCCGGGCAAGGATTCAAAAGTTTCTCTTCCCATCACCACGACTTTTCCTACCGTCATCTGTTTGAAAAACTTCATATCTCCCGGAATCAGTTCTAATAAACTTCCGCCGCACCCAATTCCCCAATTTAAATCAACGGCAACAATCGCTTTCATATTTCCCTCCTTCTTACACAGCAACTGGAATATTTTTTATCTGTGCACCACTTTGATAGTCTTCTAATATAAAGTCTTCGACCGTAAAATCATAAAAATCTTTTTTATCCGAATTGATTGTCAGTTTTGGTGCGGGATATGGATTTCTTTGAATAAGCTCTGTAATTAATGGAATATGCCTGTCGTAGATATGCGCATCTGCAATGACATGAACAAATTCCCCGACCTCAAGCTGACTCACTTGCGCCAACATATGCACAAGAATTGCATACTGAGATACATTCCAATTATTCGCGACCAAAATATCCTGTGACCGCTGATTTAATATAGCATTCAGCTTGTTACCCGTAACATTAAAAGTCATACTGTATGCGCAGGGGTACAAATTCATCTCATATAAATCCTGATGGTTATACATACTTACAATAATTCTCCTGCTATAAGGATTATGTTTTAAATCATATAACACTCTGTCAACTTGGTCAAATTCTCCTTCACGATATTTATGTTTAATAGCTAACTGATGTCCATACGCTTTTCCTATTGAACCATCTTCATTTGCCCAACTATCCCATATATGACTGCTAAGGTCTTTAACATTATTAGATTTTTTCTGCCAGATCCAAAGTATCTCATCAATTGCAGCTTTCAAATTCGTTGGTCTTAATGTAAAAATTGGGAACTCTTGTGCAAGATTATATCTGTTTACAACACAAAACTTTTTAATGGTATGCGCAGGAGTGCCATCCTCCCATCTTGCTCTTACACTCTCACCTTCAGAAGAAACTCCATCTTTAAGGATATCCTCGCACATTGCAATAAAAATATCATCCGCTTTACTCACAACACCACTCCTCCCGACTCACTTCTGCCTTTTGCCTCTTAATATGACTGTAACTGCAAACTTCGGCAAGGCCAGCATCCGCTTATATCTCCACGGTTCTTTTATTAACCGGTAAAACCACTCTAATCCAAGCCTTATGAAAACATCCGGTGCTCTTTGAGCTTTTCCTGCAAATACGTCTAAACTTCCCCCGATACCCATGCAAAGTTTTGCATCTAAGTCATCACGATGATCAAAAATCCATTTCTCCTGCTTTGACATCCCAAGACAAACAAAGATAATATCCGGCTTAACTGCATTAATTTCATTGATGACCCTCTGTTCTTCTTGCTCATTAAAATAACCATCATGAGTACCTGCTATATTAATACCAGGATACTTCTTTTCCATGTTTTCTTTAGCCGCCTCCGCAACTCCCGGCGCACCTCCTAACAGATATAGAGAATGCCCGGTATCAGGCAGCTTTTCTACAATCCTTTTAGCAAGATCAAATCCTGCTACCCTTTCCCCAAGAGGCTTACCCAATATCTTAGACGCATAGACAACACCGATTCCATCGGCAGTCCTCAAGTCTCCTGCATTCAATACCATCTGCAGCTTTGCATCACTCATCGCCGTCATAATCATTTCTGAATTAGGTGTGAAAACCATATGCAGCTTGTCCTCTTGAAAAAAACTCCACACTTCCTTCTCCGCTTGATTCAAAGTAATACAATCTATATGTACTCCAAGAATATCTATTATATCTTTCATGAATTCACCTTCTTTTTGCCACTTATATACTGTAAATATATTATCATAGAATTCCGTAAGTTGAAAGAAATTTTAAATAGATAATGCCTCAAAAGTATTCATCCATTATTGATGGTGTTGTATGTAGAATAACAAAAACAATTGATACTATTCTAATATTTTTTATCGTTCAGTAAAGAATATTAAAGAGATAATAACAAAGCGTAGGGGGCGAAAAATATAAATGCCATTTAAATATTCAGTATGCAAATCTGTAAATAAGTGTTTTCCTATACCGGTACATCCTTTTAATTTAGAGAATGAAGGAAAAAAGACCTATGCTCAATGGCAGTTTGAAAAAGGTGAAGAAACTGTTCGCTTTTATTTAGATAAGGTTACAAAAGAGGATATTTTTAAAGATAAAGTTGTCCTGGATATTGGATGCGGTGCAGGAGGAAAGACATTATATTATGCTTCTTTAGGTGCTAAAAAGGTTTACGGACTTGATATCGTTGAACGGTATTTAAAAGAATCCAATGATTTGGCAAATAAAAAAGGACTGTCCAATCAATTTGAGTTTGTACTAGGAAATGCAGCAAACCTTCAATTTGAAGGTAATTACTTCGACTCAATTATTATGAATGATGCAATGGAACATGTAAATGAACCATTAAAAGTTTTAAATGAATGTCATCGCGTGTTAAAACCCAGTGGCAAACTTTACATTAATTTTCCACCCTATTTTCATCCATTTGGAGCTCATTTAAGTGATGCTATCGGAATACCTTGGGTACATTTGTTTTTTGATGAAAAGACACTCATTCAAGTGTACAAAGATTTAGTGAAAGAATTTCATGATGGCAAGCAGAGAATCAACTTCAGGATATCAGAAGATGAAAATGATGCAGAATATTTCTCTTATATTAACAGGATGACCATTAAACGGTTCAAGAAACTATTAATTCATACAGATTATAGCATATTTTATTATAATGAAATCCCTTTACGAGAATGCTTTAAGTCTTTGAGTCAACTGCCTGTATTTAAAGAAGGGTTTGTAAAAATGGTAGTCTGTATATTGGAAAAACAACAAAAGCTTAGGTGACAGAGAACCGTCCCCTGTCACCTAATTACTACTTACGTTTTCTCTTTTGAGCTTTCGCCTTATCTTTTATCTTATTAGATCTTTGAAGCCTTGCTTTTTCCGGTTTTCTTTTTTCAATAATCTTTTCTGTTTTGACTACTTGATTATCATTGTCAGCAGCAGCAGCTTCATGTTCTACAAGGACAAAATCAATCTGCCTGGTCGATACATCAGCCCGTACTAACTTCACCTTTACAATATCACCAATCTTATAGACCTTTTTCTTATTCTCCCCAATCAAGCTGTAATGCTTATCATCATAGATATAGTAATCATCTTCCAGGCTGCTGATGCGTACAAGTCCTTCTATTGTATTATCAAGCTCAATAAACATACCGAATGAAGTTACACTTGATATCACACCTTCAAATTCCTCGCCAACCTTATCCTTCATATACTCAGCTTTCTTCAAATCTTCTGTTTCTCTTTCCGCTTCCTGAGCCGCAACCTCTCTCTCAGAAGACTGCTTCGCTGCTTCCTGCACAAATGTCTTAAAGTATTCTTCACGATTCACTTTAATTCCATTTTTTATACTTTCCTTGATAATCCTATGAATAACAAGGTCAGGATACCTTCGAATAGGAGACGTAAAGTGACAGTAATACTTTGCCGCAAGTCCAAAATGCCCTAGATTTTCATGGGAATATTTTGCTTTCATAAGTGAGCGCAGCATCACAGTACTAATGATTCTTTCTTCCTTCTTCCCTTTTATCTTGCTTAACAGCTGCTGCAGTGACTTAGGGTGAAGCTTCGCAATACCTTTTAAATGGTATCCCAAATTGTATAACAATAAATTAAACTTCTCTATCTTCTCCGGATCCGGTTCCTCATGTACCCTATATACAAAGGGATGATTTGCCCAAAACATATGCTCCGCAACCGTCTCGTTACATATCAGCATAAATTCCTCAATAATCTTATTTGAAATAGTTATTTCATATTTCTTTATCTCGATCGGTTTTCCCTTCTCATCCAGAATAATTTTTGCTTCCGGAAAATCGAAATCAATACTTCCTCTTTCAGTTCTTTTTTGCCTTAAAATTAATGCCAACTCTTTCATCATTTTAAAGTCATCAATCAGGTTCTTATATCTTTCCAGAAGCTCAGCATCTTCATCTTCAAGTATCTTCGTCACATTGGAATACGTCATTCTCTCTGTAGTTTTAATTACGCTGTCGAATATTTCATAACTCACTACTTTTCCACTCTTATCTATTTCCATAAATACCGAAAGTGTAAGACGCTCTATTTGAGGATTCAGACTGCATATCCCATTAGACAGCTTTTTAGGGAGCATCGGAATAACCCTGTCTACCAAATATACACTCGTAGCTCTTTTAAAAGCTTCTTTATCTAACGGACTGCTTTCTGTTACATAGTGGCTTACATCTGCAATATGCACGCCTAGCTTATAGTTGCCACTGCTTAATTTCTCTACTGAAACAGCATCATCTAGGTCTTTTGCATCTTCTCCATCTATAGTGACAATCTTTAGATGCCTTAAATCTTTACGCTTTTCAATCTCAGATTCTTTAACCATATCTGAAACATTGTCTGTCTGCCGGATTACCTCATCAGGAAAATCCTCACTTAAGTTAAACTGCTTGATAATAGACAATATATCTGTACCCGGATCATCTTTGTTTCCTAATACCTCAATGACTTCCCCCTCAGGATTCCTTCTCGCCTCAGGCCAACGTGTAATCTTTATGATGACCTTATCTCCTGCTTTTGCACCATTGAATTCGTCTTTTGGCACAAAGACATCTTTGGATATCTTTTTATCATCCGCTACAACAAACCCAAAATGCTTGCTGTTTTCAAAAGTGCCCACTATCGTTTCATTGGCTCTTTTCAAGATACGGATAACTTCGCCTTCTGCTCTTTTCCCCTCAATGATAGCACGAGTATATCTAGCAATGACCCTATCATTATTCATTGCACCGTTAGCTTCTTCTAAAGGAATAAATACATCCCTTATTGTATTGTCATCGGGTATAACGAATCCAAAACCCCTCTCATTTCCTTGAAAACGTCCAACAATCAGACCCATTCGTTCAGTCGCCCCATACCTGTGCTTCTTGGTCTTGATAATGAAACCTTCTGCTTCAAGCTCATCCATAATACTAATAAAAGTACCTGTTTCCTCTTTCGGCACACTTAAAACTGTTACTAACTCTTCAAGTAAAAGAGGCTTATAAGCATCCTCTCTCATAAATCCCAATATTTTTTCTTTTTGTGTCATATCAAATCACGTCCTGTTCTTTTAGCTTAGAGCTCGGAGTTAAGAGCTCCAAGCTTTTTGTTTAGCAATTTTCTTACTACTATCTAGTATTATTCTACCCATTATCAGTTGTTAACAAACTATTATTATCATAATATTAAAATCCACGAATCACAAATTCAGACAATTATATCCTTAGAACAAATTTGCTTGCATAAGATTCTTCATAAGCCATTTACTTGAAAAATAAAAGCATCCTAATATTAGGATGCTTTTTACTAACATTTATTTTAAAAGTGCCAAAAGCAAAGACGTTACAAGAAATACAATGGCTGCTATTGATGTCCATTTACTTAGCATTGAATCTATTGTCCTGCCTTTATTCTTACCAAAGAAAGTCTCTGCACCACCTGCAATAGAACCGGATAAACCTGCGCTTTTTCCTGACTGCAGTAAAACAATTGCAATCAAAGCAACAGCAACAATAATATGTATAATTGTTATAACTATAACCATTCTTCCACCTCCTGAATCATTAACATATTCATTTTAACACAATAACATTGCTTGTACAATATATATTTTAAAATTAGTTCACGATTCACAGTCCACGGAAATATCAAAATATCATTAAAAACAGCCAAAAATGTCATTCTGAGCGCAGCGAAGAATCTTAGTATTTAACTAGTTTTTAAAGATTCTTCATTACACTTCGTTTCATTCAGAATGACAAAAGGCAGCTTTTCCATTGGTTTCCAACGGTTCGTAACCGTTCCGCAATGCTAATCACAAGATAAAAAAGGAGTGTGAATCAAGGAATATCTCTACTCCTCACTCCCCACTCCCCACTTAAACACTGCTTCTTATTTATTCTTTAAGTTGAACCAAGCTTTCAATCCCATGTACTCGGCAACATCATCCAATTCTTCTTCTATCCTCAGCAATTGATTGTATTTTGCAACACGATCAGTTCTGGAAGGAGCCCCGGTTTTAATTTGTCCGGAGTTAGTAGCCACTGCGATATCCGCAATAGTAGCATCTTCTGTCTCACCGGATCTATGTGAAGTTACTGCTGTATAACCTGCTCTATTAGCCATTTCAATAGCTTCCAATGTTTCAGTTAAAGTACCAATTTGATTTACCTTAATAAGAATAGAATTTGCTACGCCCATTTTGATACCCTTTTCAAGTCTTTCAGTATTGGTAACAAAAAGGTCATCTCCAACTAACTGAATCTTTTCACCTAATGCTTCAGTAAGCATCTTCCAGCCTTCCCAATCTTCTTCTGAAACGCCATCTTCTAAAGAAATAATTGGATATTTCGCAGCTAATTCAGCCCAATAATTTATCATTTCTTGCTTTGTCTTCATAATATCAGACTTCCAGAAATAATAGCTTCCTTCTTGGCCCTTTGCCTTTGCTTCTTCATACATCTCAGTAGCAGCAGCATCAATAGCAATTCTGAAATCATCACCAGGCTTGAAACCAGCTTTTTCTACAGCTTCAAGAATTACCTGAATTGCTTCTTCATCACTCTTTAAGTTAGGTGCGAATCCACCTTCATCTCCAACAGCTGTGCTATAACCTTTTGAGCTTAATACTTTTTTAAGATTATGGAATACTTCTGCACACATTTGAAGTGCTGACTTAAAAGAAGTAGCTCCTACCGGCATAATCATGAATTCCTGAATATTTACACTGTTATCTGCGTGCTTGCCGCCATTGATGATGTTCATCATAGGAACCGGTAAAGTCTTTGCGTTTACACCACCAATATATTGGTATAGGCTTACTCCAAGAGCTTCAGCTGCTGCCTTTGCACAAGCCATAGATACACCTAATATTGCATTAGCACCTAATCTTCCCTTGTTAGGAGTACCATCAAGAGAAATCATAGTCTTGTCTATCGCCACTTGATCTAATACATTCATGCCAATGATTGATTCTGCAATTTCGTCATTGACATTATCAACTGCCTTTTGTACGCCTCTTCCAAGATATCTATCCTTATCACCATCTCTTAATTCAACCGCTTCAAAAGCACCGGTGGATGCTCCGGACGGCACTGCTGCTCTACCAACATAACCTCCCTCTACTACTACTTCCACCTCAACTGTAGGATTTCCTCTGGAATCCATAATTTCTCTTGCAAAAACGTCTTGAATTTCAATATACTGTTTCATTTTGTTTTCTCCTCTCATTGTATATATATATTTAAGTGGGGAGTGGGGAGTAAGGAGTGGGAACTTTTTTATCCACATCCTATTATCCATCCATAACCACCACCTAATGTTAAATAGTGTATATGAAAAATATTCTAACTTGCAAACAATCTTCAAAAATCAAATATATAATATAAAGTGTTACAGTTCTCTACAATGGGTTTACTCCCCACTATCCACTGTTCACTCCTCACTAACTAGGCTTTGTCCGGTCATTTCTTCCGGCTTTTTCAACCCCATAATGTCCAACATGGTTGGTGCAATATCTGCTAATCTGCCCTTTTTAAGTTTGCCTTGATTCCCAATCATAATGAGTGGTACTACATTGGTGGTATGTGCAGTAAATGGGGCTCCTGTTTCATAATCTATCATTTGATCTGAATTCCCATGATCTGCGGTAATCAAAATGACTCCATTCTGTGCCTGCACAGCCTCTACAACTCTGCCTATACATTCATCTACGACTTCAACAGCTTTTACAGCCGCATCGAATACGCCGGTATGTCCGACCATATCACAGTTTGCATAATTTAATATGATTACATCATATTCTTTTGAACCAATTCTCTTAATTACCTCTTCTGTTACTTCATATGCACTCATTTCAGGCTGCAAATCATAAGTCGCTACCTTTGGCGACGGTATAAGCACTCTATCCTCACCTGTACAGACCGCTTCCACCCCACCATTAAAAAAGAAAGTTACATGCGCATATTTCTCAGTCTCTGCAATTCTTAGCTGCCGATATCCTTCTTGACTGATATATTCACCAAAGGTATTCGTTAGTTCGTGTGGTTTAAATGCTACATCAACATTGGGCATCTCAGCGTCATACTGGGTCATGCAACCATAAAACAATGAAAAATATCCATTTCTTCTATCAAAACCTTTGAAATCAGGATCTACAAACGCACGGGTTATCTCTCTTGCTCTATCCGGACGGAAATTGAAAAATAGAATAGAATCATTTTCTTCAATGGTTGCTACAGGCTTTGTCTCTTTAGTAATGATAGTAGGAAGAACAAATTCATCCGTTATCTTTTCATTATAGGATCTTTCAACTGCGGTCACAGCCGACTCACAAGTTAATCCTTCGGCAAGTACCATCGCATCATAAGCCTTTTGCACCCTATCCCACCTATTGTCACGATCCATTGCATAATATCTTCCCATCACAGTCGCAATTTGACCTATGCCAATAATCCTGAGCTTTTCAACAAGCTGTTGAACAAATGCTCTTCCTGAATTTGGAGGGACATCTCTGCCATCTAAGAAGCAATGAATATATACATCTTCTAAGCCTTCTCTTTTTGCAAGCTCCAACAGAGCATACAAGTGCTCAGTATGACTATGCACACCGCCATCAGAGAGCAGTCCATAGAGATGAAGCTTAGAACCATGCTTTTTGCAATTATCTATAGCTTTTAATAGTGTTTGATTATGATAAAAATCTTCGTCCCTAATAGACTTGGTGATACGCGTTAACTCTTGATATACAATTCTACCGGCACCAATATTAGTATGACCGACTTCTGAATTACCCATTTGTCCTTCTGGTAATCCAACATCAAATCCACTGCAGTGAATAATGGTATTAGGGTATTCCTTGATAAATCCATCTAAGTTAGGCGTAGCTGCTGCTTTTATCGCATTACCCTTCTCTAACTCATTCAACCCATATCCATCAAGGACAACTAACATCACTAGCTTATCTCTCATAGAATTCTCCTCACATAGCAGCTCGTAGTGAGGAGTGATGAGTGGGGAGTGAGGAGAAGTATCCCTCGAACTAAAGCTGATCACTCTCCACTGTCCACTCTCCACTCCCCACTTAATTAGCCATTATATTTTACTATTTTACTAAACTCATCTGCCTTTAAGCTTGCACCACCGACTAAACCACCGTCAATATCCGGCATACTCATCAATTCCTTCGCATTTGCTGCATTTACACTTCCACCATACTGGATTTTCACCTGCATGGATATTTCTTCACCAAACAATTCTTTAATAGTATCTCTTATAACCGCACATACTTCATTTGCCTGCTCGGAAGTGGCAGTCTTACCTGTCCCGATTGCCCATATAGGCTCGTAAGCTATGATTATTTGTTCTACCTGCTTCACAGTCAAACCTTTTAATGCTATCTTTGTCTGCATCTTTATGAGGTCATTGGTGATTCCCTGTTCTCTTTGTTCAAGAGCTTCTCCTACGCACACGATAGGAATCAGTCCATGTTTAAATGCAACAATGACCTTTTTATTTACAGTTTCATTAGTTTCCGCAAAATATTGTCTTCTTTCAGAATGTCCAATAATCACGTATTTTACTCCTAAGTCAACCAACATCTCAGGAGCAATTTCTCCTGTATAGGCACCTTTTTCTTCAAAGTACATATTTTGTGCACCAACTGCAATATCAGACCCCTCTATGGCTTCCATCACTGCCGGAATACAAACAAACGGAGGACATATAACTACTTCTGCATCTGCATTCGCTACCAGAGGTTTCATCTCTTTTACTAAAGCAACTGCTTCTGTTGGAGTTTTATTCATCTTCCAGTTCCCTGCCATGATTTTTTTCCTTGGATTCCTATCATCTAATACTGCAATTCCCGGGAGCTTTTTACCTTCAAGAAATTCAAGAGAAGCACCACCACCGGTAGAAATATGTGTCATTCTATCTGCATATCCCAATTGTTCAACTGCTGCAGCAGAATCTCCTCCACCAATAATTGTAACAGCATCGGCCTTGGCAACATACTCAGCAATTTCTTTTGTACCTTCTGCAAATCTAGGAAATTCAAAAACTCCCATCGGACCATTCCAAATAATCGTTTTTGCCTTTTTGATTACTTTCGCAAATTTTTCAACTGTGATATGACCTATATCCACGCCCATCCATCCATCAGGCATAGCATCGGATGGAACATACATGGAGTTTGCATCGGGCTTGAATTCATCTGCAATAATACTCCCTACAGGCAACAGAATATCCACGCCCTTTTCCTCAGCTTTTTGCATAAGCTTTCTTGCTAAATCAAGCTTATCATCTTCACAGATTGAATTTCCAATCTTATATCCCTTGGCTTTTAAGAAAGTATATGCCATCCCTCCACCAATGATTAGTGAATCTACTTTTTCTAAAAGACTTTCTATAACGCCAATCTTATCTGATACTTTCGCACCACCAAGAATGGCTATAAAAGGCCTTTCAGGATTCGACAAGGCCTTCCCCATAATTTCCAGTTCTTTTTGAATCAAGTACCCGGCTACTGCAGGAAGATAATCAGCAACTCCAGCTGTTGAAGCATGCGCTCTATGTGCAGTGCCAAATGCATCATTTACAAATATATCGGCCAAGGATGCAAGTGCTTTTGAAAACTCCGGAATATTTTTCTCTTCTTCTTTGTGAAACCTGACATTTTCCAGTAATACAACATCACCATTCTTCATGCTTGCAATCGCCGCTTTAGCACTATTTCCAATGACATCTTCCGCCATAACAACTTCTTTATCCAGCAGCTCGCTTAATCTTTTGGCAATAGGCTTAAGGCTATACTTCTGATCAAACTCACCCTTAGGTCTTCCCAGATGTGAGCAAAGTATTACCTTAGCACCCTGTCTCATTAGATATTTGATTGTTGGCAACGCCCCAACAATACGGTTCTCATCAGTTATATTTTTATTTTGATCTAGTGGCACATTAAAGTCACAGCGCACCAATACTTTCTTTCCATTTACCAGGATATCTTCAATAGTCTTTTTATTCATCATAAACAGTCACCTCTTATCAGTCTTTGAAAATTAACAAAATTAATTCCAAAAGAGCCCCGTCCTATAACGCATTTCAGATACATTACAAAACTGGACCCATTATTAACTATTGGGAGCTATTATAGAAGTATAGGGTACTAGTGTTACATATACTTTTACACTGTGAGGCTTAAAGAATACTCCCCCTCCCCACTATTGAGTTAAATACCTTTGCTAGCGATGTAATTTACAAGGTCAACGATTCTGTTAGAATATCCCCATTCATTATCATACCAGGATACAATCTTAACCATATTATCTCCTATTACCATGGTTGACAATCCATCAATAATGGATGATCTGTCATCGCCCTTATAATCTATCGATACTAATAATTCTTCAGAATATCCAAGAATACCTTTCAATGAACCTTCAGCAGCTTTCTTAAACATTTCGTTAACAGCTTCCTTGGTTACAGGTTTTGCAGTTTCAATAACCATATCTACGATAGAAACTGTTGGAGTCGGGACTCTCAGCGCGTAACCATTGAATTTTCCTTTAAGCTGCGGCAAAACTAACGCAACAGCTTTTGCAGCACCCGTTGTTGTCGGGATCATCGAAAGAGCTGCTGCTCTTGCTCTCCTTAAATCCTCATGAGGCAAATCCAATATTCTTTGGTCATTTGTATAAGAATGAATTGTTGTCATTAAACCTTTTACAATACCAAATTCAGTGTCAATGACCTTGGCAAAAGGTGCGAGACAGTTTGTAGTACAAGAAGCATTTGATATGATATTATGGTTTGCAGGATCATATTGATCTTCATTAACACCCATAACAATCGTAATATCTTCATCTTTTGCAGGAGCTGAGATAATAACCTTTTTTGCTCCAGCCTTCAAGTGTTTTTCAGCAGCTTCTTTCTTAGTAAATAAACCCGTAGATTCAATAATGATTTGTGCTCCAAGCTCTCCCCACGGTAGATTAGCCGGATCTCTTTCAGCTACAATCTTTATTTCTTTTCCATTTACAACGATAGCGCCTTCTTTAACTTCTACCGTACCATTAAATTTACCATAACAAGAATCATATTTTAACAGATGTGCAAGAGTTTTAGAATCTGTTAAATCATTAATCGCCACAACCTCAATTTGACCAGCAAACTTTTCCATAATTACCTTGAAAGCATTTCTTCCAATTCTTCCAAAACCATTTATACCTACTTTTACTACCATAGAATCATCCTCCTAGTATGTAATAATCATAATGCACAATATGTAAAGCTATTTTCATAGCTTATAGCCATTTAGCAACACTTTCCTGCATCGCCGACTACATTTTACATTATTTCAAATGAGTTTTCAAGAGATTCGCCAAAAATAGTCAAATACTTAACGACCAATTTATAATCACTAGCAGTTCTTTTTAAACATTTCCAAAATACTATATCTTTATACTATTTTTTTTGTGCATTATGCCAGAGGCAAATGAGAACGGCTCTTGACTGCTCATCATCGAGCGGTCAAGAGCCGTTCTCATTGCCTTTATGTTATTTTATGATTTTGACCTAATGAAAAATATTCCCAGAATGCCAGGTCCTGCATGAGCACCTATTACACTTCCTACCTCTGTAATAATAAAACCTTTAGGATGAAATTCAGTCTCAATTGCTTCCTTTATCTCTAATATTTTATCAGGTATGGCTCCATGAGCCAAACCTACGATTTCATCAGATAAATGGACACCTTTCATTTTCATTAATTCAATCATCTTTGGAATCACTTTTTTACTTCCGCGGATTTTATCTATAGGAACAACCAAACCCTCTCTAACTCCTAATACAGGCTTTATATTTAAAATATTCCCAATTACCGCAGTAGCAAGGTTAATTCTTCCACCTTTTTTCAGATACTCTAAGGTATCTACTATAAAGTAAATTTCTATCCTATCCAACAAATCAGTGATATGTTGAACTATTTCTTCCTTGGGTTTCCCCTCTTGTGCCATTTTAGCAGCTTCAATCACAACCATCCCACAACCCAAGGATAACGACATAGAATCAATCACTTCTATATGTGCATGTTCTACACTATTCTTAGCTAGTACTGCCGATTGATACGTTCCGCTGGCTTTAGATGAAAGCGTAATGCAAATAATACTATCATGGTCTTGTATTTCTCTCTTGAAAACTTCTTCAAAAGCAGCAGGAGTAACCTGAGATGTTGTAGGCATCACATCCGAATTTCTAAGCTTATCAAAGAATTGTAAGGATGTTAGATCATAGCCATCTCTATAGGATTCATCTCCAAAAT
>JBFWMP010000049.1:9444-16681 GCA_050251575.1 Clostridia bacterium | reverse complement strand
TGACGGCAGATATAGAGGATGAATATATTGTAGCTCAGGCTAATGAGCCATTAAATGAAGAAGGAAAATTTATTGATAAAAAAGTTAGTGCAAGGCTTCGAGAGGAGATACTCGAAGTGGAGAGCGAAAGAATTGATTTTATGGATGTTTCGCCGAAACAGGTAGTATCTGTAGCAACTGCCATGATCCCGTTCTTAGAAAATGATGATGCAAACCGTGCTTTAATGGGCTCAAACATGCAACGTCAGGCTGTTCCATTGTTAAAAACAGATTCGCCTATTGTGGGAACCGGTATGGAATATAAAGCGGCAAAAGATTCCGGTGTAGTGCTGCTAGCTAGGGAGTCCGGTGTGGTTGAAAAAGTTTCAGCAAATGCGATCGTCATCAAAACCGATAGCGGAAAGAAAGATACTTATAAGCTGCTGAAATTTATGCGCTCTAATCAAGGAACCTGTATTAATCAGAAGCCTATTGTGTCCAAGGGTGAGAAAGTGCAGAAGGGGGAAGTAATCGCTGATGGTCCTTCTACTGACAATGGGGAGATTGGATTAGGAAGGAATATCCTGATAGGGTTTATGACGTGGGAAGGTTATAACTACGAGGATGCGATTCTTATCAGTGAAAAGCTGGTTAAAGAAGACGTATTTACCTCTATTCATATTGAAGAATACGAGTCTGAAGCAAGGGATACCAAGCTGGGGTCTGAAGAGATTACAAGAGATATCCCTAATGTGGGTGAAGATGCGCTGAAGGATCTGGATGAGAGAGGAATTATCCGCATTGGTGCCGAAGTCAGATCAGGAGATATTCTAGTTGGCAAGGTAACACCGAAAGGTGAAACTGAACTGACTGCAGAAGAAAGATTGCTTAGAGCTATTTTTGGTGAAAAAGCGAGAGAAGTGAGAGATACTTCATTGAGAGTGCCTCATGGTGAATCAGGAATTATCGTAGACGTAAAAGTCTTTACAAGAGAAAATGGTGATGAGCTTCCACCGGGAGTAAATCAATTAGTAAGATGTTATATTGCACAAAAAAGGAAGATATCCGTAGGAGATAAGATGGCAGGCCGACATGGAAACAAGGGTGTTATCTCAAGGATATTGCCGGAAGAAGATATGCCATTTTTGCCCGATGGTACTCCGTTGGAGATAGTGCTTAATCCGTTGGGCGTACCTTCACGTATGAACATCGGTCAGGTACTTGAAGTTCATCTTGGCTATGCTGCAAAGGCATTGGGATGGAAGATTGCGACACCTGTATTTGATGGTGCTACTGAAGATGATATTATGAACACACTTGAAAGAGCAGGATATTCCAGAGATGGGAAAACAGTGCTATATGATGGCCGTACAGGAGATCCTTTTGATAATAGGGTGACAGTAGGATATATGTATATTCTTAAGTTGGCTCATCTTGTTGATGACAAGATACATGCCCGTTCTACCGGTCCTTATTCACTTGTAACACAGCAGCCTCTTGGAGGAAAAGCACAGTTTGGCGGACAGCGATTTGGGGAAATGGAAGTTTGGGCTTTAGAAGCCTACGGAGCGGCATATACTCTGCAGGAAATCCTCACTGTAAAATCTGATGATGTTGTGGGGCGTGTAAAAACCTATGAGTCCATCGTAAAGGGTGAGAATGTACCTGAACCGGGAGTACCGGAATCCTTCAAGGTATTGATTAAGGAACTTCAAAGCTTGTGTCTGGATATTAAGGTACTAAGTGATGAAAATCAAGAAATAGAGATTAAAGAATCTGTAGAAGATGAGATAGATGATTTAAGTGTCAATATTGAAGGCAGAGAAGATGAGGCACAGCTTTATGATTATGATGATGAGATTGAATTTAATGAAGATGAAGTGCTTATTGAAGAACTTAATATTGAAGAAATAGATAGTACGGATATTCTCAATGAGGACCTTCCTGAAGATATTTTTGATGAGGATGCGACCTCGGATGATTTTGATGACTTAAATGAGGAACTATAAGGAAGGGAGTTGAAGCGATGTTTGACTTTAATAATTTTCAGGCTATTAAGATAGGTCTTGCATCTCCGGAAAAGATTCGTGAATGGTCCAGGGGTGAAGTGAAAAAGCCGGAAACGATTAATTACAGGACGCTAAAGCCAGAGCGAGATGGACTGTTTTGCGAAAGAATATTCGGACCGCAGAAAGACTGGGAATGTCATTGTGGAAAATATAAGAGAATTCGCTATAAGGGGATCGTTTGTGACCGATGTGGTGTTGAAGTAACGAGGTCTAAGGTTAGACGTGAACGTATGGGACATATTGAGCTGGCTGCTCCCGTATCTCATATTTGGTACTTCAAAGGGATTCCAAGTAGGATGGGTCTTATTTTAGATATGTCACCCCGGGCGTTGGAGAAAATACTGTATTTTGCATCTTATGTAGTTATTGATACAGGAAAGACGCCGCTGATGAAGAAGCAATTGCTCTCTGAAAAGGAGTATAGAGATTCACTTGAGAAATATGGAAATAAGTTTAAGGCAGGAATGGGTGCAGAGGCAATAAAAGAGCTTCTGCAAGAGATAGAATTAGAATCACTTGGGAAAGAATTAAAACAGGATTTAAAAGACTCATCCGGCCAGAAAAGAATCCGAACCATTAAGCGCCTGGAAGTTGTAGAAGCCTTCAGACAATCAGGCAATAGACCGGAATGGATGATCATGGATGTCGTGCCGGTTATACCGCCTGAGCTTAGACCAATGGTTCAGTTGGATGGAGGAAGATTTGCTACCTCAGATCTTAATGATTTATATCGTAGGGTAATTAATAGAAACAATCGTTTAAAAAGACTATTGGATTTAGGTGCTCCTGATATCATCGTTAGGAATGAAAAAAGGATGCTTCAGGAAGCAGTAGACGCATTGATTGATAATGGTCGCAGGGGCAGACCTGTTACTGGACCAGGAAACAGACCATTGAAATCATTATCGGATATGCTTAAGGGAAAGCAAGGACGTTTCAGACAGAACCTGTTAGGAAAGCGTGTTGACTATTCCGGACGTTCGGTTATCGTTGTAGGTCCTGAGCTTAAGCTGTTTCAATGCGGTCTCCCAAAAGAAATGGCATTGGAATTGTTCAAGCCATTTGTAATGAAAAAATTAGTTAATGATGGATTAGCGCATAATATCAAAAGTGCTAAAAGAATGGTTGAAAGAGTAAAGAATGAAGTGTGGGATGTGTTGGAAGATGTTATTAAAGAGCATCCGGTTTTGTTAAACCGTGCGCCCACACTGCATAGACTTGGCATACAGGCATTTGAACCGGTACTTGTTGAAGGCAGGGCACTTAAACTTCACCCATTGGTATGTACGGCGTATAATGCTGACTTTGACGGTGACCAAATGGCTGTACACGTGCCGCTTTCAGCTGAAGCACAAGCAGAAGCAAGATTTCTGATGCTTTCAGCAAACAACCTTCTTAAGCCTCAAGACGGTCGTCCGGTTACAGTACCGACTCAGGACATGGTATTAGGAAGTTATTACCTGACCCTTGAGAAAAAAGGTGATATAGGTGAAGGTAAGATATTTGCAAACTTTGATGAAGCAATTTTAGCTTATGACAGTAAAGCAGTAACTCTTCACGCACCTATTAAAGTCAGGGTAGTGAAAGAAGTAAATGGCGAGATAAAAAGCAGGTTGATTGATGCGACGGTAGGAAGGATTCTGTTCAATGAAGCAATTCCACAGGATCTAGGGTATATAGACAGAAGTGATCCTGAAAGAATATTTGACTTGGAGATAAACTTTTTAATTGATAAGAAGCCATTAGGTAAAATAGTTGATAGGTGTATCAGAGTCCATGGAACCACAAAAACAGCGATTGTATTGGATAAAATAAAATCACTGGGTTTTAAATATTCTACCAGGGGTGCGATTACTATTAGTGTATCTGATATGGAGATTCCGGGTGCAAAGAAAGAGTTTCTTGCGCAGGCAGAAGAAAGAGTCGATAAGATTACAAAGCAGTTTAAGAGAGGGCTCATCTCGGATGAAGAAAGATATAATTTGGTTATCGCTACATGGAATCAAACTGTTGATAGTGTTACAAACGCGCTGATGCAGCATTTGGATGAATTTAATCCTATCTATATGATGGCTAACTCCGGTGCGAGAGGTAGTATTAACCAGATTCGTCAGTTGGCAGGTATGAGAGGATTGATGGCAAATACATCTGGGCGTACCATTGAAATCCCTATAAGAGCAAACTTCCGTGAAGGCTTGAATGTATTGGAGTATTTTATATCTACTCACGGTGCAAGAAAAGGCTTGGCAGATACAGCCTTAAGAACTGCTGACTCAGGATATCTTACCAGAAGGTTGGTTGATGTCAGTCAGGATGTTATTGTCAGGGAGATTGATTGCGGCACTACTGAAGGAATGATACTTAAAGACATCAAAGATGGCAATGAGGTTATAGAAGGCTTGGAAGATAGATTATTAGGCCGCTATGTTATGGAAGATGTAGTACATCCTGAAACAGGAGAAATCATTGTTTCTAACGGACATATGATGAATGATACTGATGCAGCTAAGATCGTGAATGCAGGTGTTAAGAAGGTAAAGATACGTTCTGTATTAACTTGTCATTCTAAGCTTGGCGTGTGTGCAAAATGCTATGGCTCCAACCTTGCCACCGGAGAAGAAGTAAATGTGGGTGAAGCGGTAGGTATCATTGCTGCGCAGTCTATCGGTGAACCTGGAACACAGCTGACTATGAGAACTTTCCACACCGGCGGTGTAGCAGGGGATGATATCACACAGGGTCTGCCTAGGGTAGAAGAATTATTTGAAGCGAGAAAACCTAAAGGTCTTGCGATTGTAGCAGAAACCCCAGGGACTGTAAAAATTAGTGATACGAAGAAGAAGAGAGAAGTTATTATTACTAATGATGAAACAGGAGAGTCAAAAGCGTATTTAATTCCTTATGGTTCGAGGGTTAAGGTATTCGACGGCGATATTGTAGAAGCTGGAGACGAACTAACCGAAGGGTCGGTTAATCCGCATGATATATTGAAGATTAAGGGACGCCAGGCTGTGCAGGCGTATATGATACAGGAAGTGCAGCGTGTATATCGTCTTCAGGGTGTTGATATCAATGATAAGCATATCGAAGTAATTGTTCGACAAATGCTTCGAAAAGTGAAGGTTGATGAACCTGGAGATACCGATATGCTGTTCGGCGGCTTAGTAGATATGTTTGAATATGAGGAAAAGAATAATAAGGTTATAGAACAAGGATTGGAAGCTCCTCAAGGCAACAGAGTATTGCTTGGTATTACTAAAGCATCACTTGCTACTGATTCCTTCCTCTCCGCAGCATCTTTCCAGGAAACCACAAGGGTACTGACTGAAGCTGCTATTAAAGGAAAGATTGATCCGCTTGTAGGATTAAAGGAAAATGTTATTATTGGTAAGCTTGTTCCTGCAGGGACGGGAATGATGCGTTACAGAAATATAGAGATTGAAACCGTAGAAGAATAATAACAGATAAAATTAACGCAATACAAGGACATTCCTTAAAAATGAGGTTTGTCCTTGTATTGCGTTAAAAAAAATCTTGACACCTCTTGATTCGAGTGATACACTATTGCAGTGTGAAAAATCATGCAATAAATTAATGTTATAGGCAATCAGGGGGATAATATTGAATGTTAGATGAACTCAAGAATGCAAAAAGAATTGTAGGTATAAAGCAGGCAGTTAAAGCCGTACAAGGTGGCAAGGTAAAAAAGGCTTTTATAGCAGAGGATGCAGACGAGAAAGTAACCAGCCATTTTATTGAGCTGTGTGACAACCATTCTATAGAGATTGAGTATGTTAGTTCAATGAAAGAGTTAGGCAAAGCTTGTGATATAAGCGTAGGTGCTGCAGTAGCAGTGATAATTGAGAATTGACAATGGAGAATTGAGAATTTTTTGTTGTAGTTCTTAGTTATCTGTATATTTAGACTATATATTGTATCATAAAGGATGTATTGTTCTTTTGAAACAGTTATATAATATTATATTAGTTTGGCATTAAACTAGGTGAAATCATTTAATTCACTATTAGTTTAAAAGTACACATTTAGTATGAGAGAATATGTTTTTGGAGTAGAAAATAATTTTCCATTTTCAATTCTCAATTTTCAATTCACGAAAGGAGGTGTACGAATGCCTACATTTAACCAGCTTGTAAGGAAGGGAAGAGAGACAGCTGAAAAGAAGTCTACTGCTCCTGCTCTTCAAAAAGGATTGAATTCTTTAAAGAAGAGAACTACCGATCAAAGCTCTCCACAAAAAAGAGGAGTGTGCACAGCAGTAAAGACAATGACTCCTAAAAAGCCTAATTCTGCGTTGAGAAAAATAGCCAGAGTAAGACTTACTAATGGTATAGAAGTATCTGCTTATATTCCTGGAATTGGACATAATCTTCAGGAACATAGTGTTGTTCTTATCAGAGGTGGTAGAGTAAAAGACCTTCCTGGTGTGAGATATCACATTGTTCGAGGAACTCTGGATACTGCCGGGGTTGCTAAGAGAATGCAGGGAAGATCAAAATATGGAGCTAAGAGACCAAAAGCAGGCGCGGCAGGCGCAGCAAAGAAGTAATTTGAATTTCATTGATTCGTGCGCCATGCACGAAATACAAAGGTGCGACGTACGGAGTTTATATATATATGTAACATATAAATTGCAAGTAGTCAGCACTGACAGTAGTGAAAAACACTGCTGAGTACCCAATGATAATGATTTATCATGCAAAGGAGGGAAGAAAAGTGCCAAGAAAAGGATATATAGCTAAAAGAGAAGTGTTGCCTGATCCATTATATAATGATAAGGTTGTTACTAAGTTGATTAATAGTATCATGCTTGATGGAAAAAAAGGTGTTGCACAAAAAGTAGTATATGAAGCATTTGACATTATAAAAGAAAAAACCGGTAAAGATCCGCTTGAAGTATTTGAGCAGGCAATGAATAATATTATGCCGGTTCTTGAAGTAAAGGCAAGAAGAGTGGGTGGTGCAACTTATCAGGTACCTATGGAAGTAAGACCTGAAAGAAGGCAAACATTAGGTTTGAGATGGTTAACCACATATTCTCGTAATCGTGGTGAAAAAACCATGAGAGAAAGATTAGCTAATGAGCTTATGGATGCAATCAACAGCACAGGTAATTCAGTGAAGAAAAAAGAAGATACCCATAAGATGGCAGAAGCAAACAAAGCATTTGC
>JBFWMP010000049.1:0-9344 GCA_050251575.1 Clostridia bacterium | reverse complement strand
GAAAGAATCCTGTACTATACAGGTAAAGTTCATAAAATTGGTGAAGTTCATGAAGGTGCTGCCACTATGGACTGGATGGAACAGGAGCAGGAAAGAGGAATTACGATTACTTCTGCTGCGACGACCGCACAATGGAGAGGTTATAGAGTTAATATAATAGACACACCAGGACACGTTGACTTTACAGTTGAAGTCGAAAGGTCCCTAAGGGTACTCGATGGATCTGTAACTGTATTCTGTGCAAAGGGTGGTGTTGAACCTCAGTCAGAGACTGTATGGCGTCAGGCTGATAAATACAGAGTTCCTCGTATGGCGTACGTCAATAAAATGGACATTATGGGAGCAGATTTCTATAATGTTGTTGCTATGATGAAGGATAGACTAAAATGTAATGCAGTGCCAATTCAATTACCTATCGGTGCCGAGGATGCCTTTAAAGGGATTATCGACCTGGTAGAAATGAAGGCATATATGTATTACGATGATTTGGGAAAAGACATCAGAGAAGAAGAAGTTCCTGCGGATATGAAAGAAAAAGCGGAACAGTATAGGGCTGAACTTGTAGAAGCAGTAGCGGAACAAGATGAAGAGCTTATGATGAAATACCTTGAAGGCGAAGAACTTACAATGGATGAAATAAAGAAGGGTATCAGATTGGCTACGATAGCAGTTAAAATGATTCCTGTAGTTTGCGGTACCTCTTATAGAAATAAAGGGGTACAGAAACTTCTTGATGCAGTCATTGATTATATGCCTTCACCTTTGGATGTACCTCCGATTACAGGTATTATCCCTGAAACTGAAGGTGAAGAAGGTGTTCGTCCATCAAGCGATGAAGAACCATTTTCAGCATTGGCATTTAAAATTATGACTGACCCTTATGTAGGTAAGCTTTGCTTCTTTAGGGTATATTCAGGAACGCTGGATTCCGGTTCTTATGTTCTTAACTCTGTTAAGGGCAAGAGAGAACGTATCGGACGTATTTTACAGATGCATGCAAATCATAGACAGGACATTACAACAGTATACTCCGGAGATATTGCTGCAGCAGTGGGATTAAAGGATACAACAACGGGTGATACACTTTGTGATGAGAATCAACCGATTATACTGGAATCCATGGAATTCCCTGAACCGGTTATCAAAGTTGCTATTGAGCCTAAGACAAAAGCCGGACAGGAAAAGATGGGCATTGCACTTTCTAAGCTTGCAGAAGAAGATCCGACATTTAAGACATATACCGATGAAGAGACCGGTCAAACAATCATAGCAGGTATGGGTGAGCTGCATCTTGAAATTATTGTTGATCGACTCTTAAGAGAATTTAAGGTTGAAGCGAATGTTGGTAATCCGCAAGTTTCCTATAAAGAAACGATTAGAAAAACTGTTAAGATTGAACATAAATATGCAAGACAATCCGGGGGTAAAGGTCAATACGGTCATGTATTTCTTGAAATTGAGCCGCAAGAACCGGGAAAAGGTTACGAATTTGTTAGTAAGATTGTTGGGGGATCTATTCCTAAAGAATACATTGCTCCAGTTGATGCAGGTGTGCAGGGTGCGATGCAGTCGGGTGTACTTGCAGGATTCAATGTGGTTGATGTAAAAGTAACACTATATGATGGTTCGTATCATGAAGTTGACTCTTCAGAAATGGCGTTTAAGATTGCCGGTTCTATGGCTTTCAAAGAAGGCTGCAGAAAAGCAGATCCGGTTCTGTTAGAGCCAATCATGAAGGTTGTTGTAACTGTTCCTGAGGAGTATATGGGTGATGTTATGGGTGATCTGAACTCTCGAAGAGGCCAGATTCAAGGCATGGAAGCAAGACCTGGGGCACAGCAGATTACTGCAAATGTTCCACTTGGTGAGATGTTCGGATATGCAACTACATTGCGTTCCAGAAGCCAGGGTAGAGGTACCTTCAGTATGGAACCAAGCCATTTTGCAGAAATACCAAAGAGCATCCAGGAAACAATCATTACTACAAAAGCAAAAAATGCATAATAGTTTTAAATTGAGAATTAGGAACTGAGAATTGAAGATTTAATCCCAGATCTTAATTTTCAGTAAGTTTAAAGTTATTATTGCAATTTGCAAAGATTAATTATAAAATAATTTAATAAAATATTAAATGTGCATTGAAGTTGTGTGTTGGCTTTGTTGGATTATAAAGATAATTCTCAATTCTCAATTCTCAATTCTCAATTGCTCAAGAGGGAGGATTATTAAAATGGCAAAAGCTAAATTTGAAAGAAATAAACCCCATGTTAATATTGGTACAATTGGTCACGTTGACCATGGTAAGACCTCTTTAACAGCGGCTATTACAAAGGTATTAGGTTTCTCCGGTAAAGCTCATTATACTGCTTATGATCAGATTGACAAAGCTCCGGAAGAAAGAGAAAGAGGTATCACTATCTCTACCGCTCACGTTGAGTATGAGACAGATAATAGACATTATGCTCACGTTGACTGCCCGGGACATGCCGACTATGTTAAGAACATGATTACCGGTGCTGCTCAGATGGACGGTGCTATTCTTGTTGTATCCGCTGCTGACGGTCCAATGCCTCAGACAAGAGAACACATCCTTCTTTCAAGACAGGTTGGCGTTCCTTACATCGTAGTATTTATGAATAAGGCTGATATGGTTGATGATGAAGAATTATTAGAATTGGTTGAAATGGAAATCAGAGAATTATTAAGTGAATATGAATTCCCAGGCGATGATATTCCAATCGTTAAAGGTTCTGCTTTAGTAGCTCTTGAATCTACTTCAACGGATGTTAATTCACCGGAATATGCTCCAATTCTTAAGTTAATGGAAGAAGTAGATGCATATATTCCGACTCCTGAAAGAAAGAGTGATCTTCCTTTCTTAATGCCTGTAGAAGATGTATTCTCCATTACCGGACGTGGTACTGTTGCTACCGGTAGAGTTGAAAGAGGAACATTAAAAATTGCTGAAGAAGTTGAACTGGTTGGATTAAGTGAAGCTCCAAGAAAAGTTGTTGTAACCGGTATCGAAATGTTCAGAAAGCTTCTTGATTCAGCTCAAGCCGGAGATAATATCGGTGCTCTTTTAAGAGGTGTACAAAGAACTGAAATCGAAAGAGGACAAGTATTAGCAAAACCAGGTTCTATCAAGCCCCATAAGAAATTTAAAGGTGAAGTTTATGTATTGACTAAAGAAGAAGGTGGAAGACATACTCCTTTCTTTAACAATTACAGACCACAGTTTTATTTCAGAACGACTGACGTTACTGGCGTTTGCAATTTGCCAGAAGGTGTAGAAATGTGTATGCCTGGTGATAACATTACTATGGAAATCGAATTGATTACTACTATCGCTATCGAAGAAGGATTAAGATTTGCTATCCGTGAAGGTGGCAGAACTGTAGGATCCGGTGTTGTTACATCAATCGTTGAATAATTAAATTTAATAATCAACATATAACAAAAAAACACGTCATTTGATTATGACGTGTTTTTTGTTATATTAAGTTAAGGTGCCAGGGAGGCCACTGAAAAAGTCCGTATTCTGTCATTCTGAATGGAACGAAGTGAAATGAAGAATCTTAAAAGTTGCTTAAGTGCTAAGATCCTTCACTTACGTTCAGGATGACATCTTGAGTTTCTTTTGCTTAATCATACTTTTTTAGTGGTTTCCTAGGTACCTTAACTTAATAACTTAGATTAGGAGGAATAGAAATGCGGGAAATTCGTGCTGATGAGATTATAGATGTTGTTGAAAAACTGTGTATGGATGCGAACTATTATCTAAATGGAGATATTCAACGGGGACTAAAGAAAAGTGCTGATGAAGAAAGGTCGCCCATAGGAAGGGACATTCTAAACAATTTGGTTGAAAATGCGAACCTTGCCCGGGAGCAACATATTCCTATTTGTCAGGATACAGGTATGGCGGTAGTTTTTGTGGAGCTGGGGCAAGAGGTATATATCACAGGAGGGAATATTACGAATGCAATTAATGAGGGGGTAAGAAGAGGATATAAGAATGGTTATTTGCGAGGCTCTGTAGTAAAGGATCCTATCAATAGAGTAAATACAGGGGATAACACCCCGGCTATCATACATTATGACATTGTAGAAGGAGATAAGGTTAAAATCATAATGGCACCCAAGGGATTTGGCAGTGAGAACATGAGTAGCTTGAAAATGTTGAAGCCTTCAGATGGAAGTGCGGGAGTTATAGATTTTATAGTGGGTACGATAGATCAAGCAGGTGCAAATCCATGTCCTCCAATGATAGTAGGAGTAGGTATAGGAGGAACCATGGAGAAGGCGGCATATCTTGCTAAAAAGGCACTATTGCGTCCTATAGACGTGAGGAATAAAGATGATTATTATAGTGACTTAGAAAGGCAATTACTTAAAAAAATAAATAGCCTGGGCATCGGACCTCAAGGACTTGGAGGAACAACAACTGCATTAGCTGTAAATATAGAGATATATCCTACACATATAGCAGGATTGCCCGTCGCAGTAAATGTAAGCTGTCATGCGACAAGACACGCCGAAGCAATTGTCTAGGATGTTATAAAATTTTTTGCATTATGTTTAAATTATATGAAACAGGGTATATATAGATTATAAAATATATTGGACAAGGTTTCTGCTTTAAAATCAAAATTAGTATGGTTAGCTGAAAATTTTGATATAAAACTAGGAATGACTTTAATCTTGTCGAATATATAATATATAAAAGTTTTGTTAAGGATGATGTAATGCAACTGTTAAATTAGGTCATAATATTAGTAATCAGCCTTAACAAGCTGAAAATTTATCAGTTAACTTATGTGAAGGAGCTGAGGTTATGAGATTCATTATTACGGGGAGAAAGATTGATGTAACCAATGGATTGAGGGACAGGATTCACAAAAAGCTAGGCAAGCTGGAGAAGTTTTTTGAGGAAGATACAGAAGTGCATGTGACTTTGGAAGTTGAAAAAGATAGACAGATGATTGAAGTAACCATTCCATTCAAGGGAATTTTTTTCAGAGCTGAAGAAACAACTCCTGATATGTATGGTTCCATTGATAGGGTTGTAGACCGTTTAGAAAGACAGATTCGGAAAAATAAGACGCGATTAGAAAAAAGATTCAAGGAAGGTGCTTTTATTATTGAAGCTGTAAATGATGGATTTGCACCTGCATTTAAGGATATAGTAGAAGAAGAATTTAATGTAGTAAAAACTAAAAGATTTGCTATAAAGCCAATGGATACAGAAGAAGCAATTCTGCAGATGAATTTATTAGGTCATCAGTTTTTTGTATTTTCTAATGCAGATACAGAGGAAGTAAATGTAGTTTATAAAAGAAAAGATGGCAATTATGGTTTAATTGAACCTGAATTTTAATTGCTATAATCTATACAGATGGCATATGTTCCGACTGTGTAGATTAATGATAAGGCGCTAAGTGGAAATTTTTCTACTTAGCGCCTTCTTAATAGTTGATGCAAAACAGAACAACGTAATCTATGTTATGGCATCTAAATATTTAGATTTAAATCTGCGCCGATTACTCCTATATTATTTCCGGAGTTATCTTTAATCGGCAATGACACTGTAAGACAAGGGTTTTTGGTGATAGCAGAAATATAAACTTGGGAAGTATATTCGCCTCCGGAGATGCTTTGTTTAAACCAATCCCGTACATTGGCATTTGCAATTCCTGCCGATGGATTTGAATAAATAAATCTTCCTTTTTTGTCATTTGTCCAAATAGCTTCAATAAAAGGGTGCTGTTCCAGCTCATGATCCAATACCAGTTTGTGCGCAGCGGGGTCAAAAGATAAAAAGCTTTGAGAGGATAATACGCTTTCTTTCAATAACGTGATAACATCCCGTGCAATATTATCAAACCTTGAAGAGTTAGTCTCCAGTATATTAGTATCTGATTTTTCAATCAGTGCGGATAAGCTTGTTGAAGCATCTGACAGGCATTTACCCAACGACCCCAGTTCTTCAACATTATGTTTTTGCTTTCCCACTGAATCATATACTACATTAAAACCACATGCTACTTTCTCAGAGATATCTTCAAGTAAAGATGTTTTTCCATTAATATTTGAGGTAAGAACATATTGTTCCTCAGACATCTTGATGATTTTTTCAATCATGCTTTGTACCAATTGATAAGATTGCTGAATATTATTTAAACTGCTTTCTACTTTTTTTGTACATGATACACTTTTTTGTACTTCTGTAAGGTCATCTTTTATTTTATTGGTTAGATTTGATACTTCAGAAGATATATTATTCAATAGATGTCCAATCTCTGCTACGGCATTCTTGCTGTCTTCAGATAGTTTCCTGATTTCTTCCGCAACTACCCCAAAGCCCCTGCCATGTTCTCCAGCTCTAGCTGATTCAATGGAAGCATTAAGGGATAGAAGATGGGTTTGCTTTGCGATATTATCAACTGTTTGCAGAATATGCGAGATTTCTTTTGTAGAAGTATTAAGTTTTCCTATGTAATTAGAAGTTGCGTCAGTTGAGTGCTGTATACCGTTCACCGAATCTACTATTTCCATAATTTCATCCAGGCTTTCACCAATCACTTGCTTTGACTGTATACTTGTGATATTTGCTTCTGCTGAAGTGCTTTTTACACTTTCGAGCAGGCCGGCAATGTTTCTTATTTCATTAATAATAGATAGGACATTAGCACGGCTTTCTGAATTTAATTCACATATTTCTTGGGTTTCAGCGTACAGCTGTTGTGCAAAAGCATTATTCTCATCCAGTGTTAGGCTTAAATGTTGAGAAGCAGAAGAAACCTGGCTTGAAGCTACTTGTATTTCGAACATATATTTTAGCAGCTCTTTTTGTAATTGTGTGACTGAGTAATATATATCTTTTAAAGGACCACTAAGCTTTGTATCAGACACTTGAAAGGAATAATTTCCCTTAACCAGTTCCTTAATATATTCATTTAAGTCACGAAGTTTTTTACTGGATTGGAATTCATATAGCAGTATAAGTGCAATGAGAATAATAAGATATAACGCAATTCTGAGCCATAGGGCAGTAATAAAGATATTTGCCGCTTCCGTACAAATAAATACTAGGATTGATGTAAGAATAATGTGATGTTTGCTCATAACTATGTATTCACCTCCAAAAAAACGGTGTTAATTAGACGGAAATTTCCGACTAATCAACACCGTTGTTGACATTTATAATGATTAAATTATGTTTATTATAATAACATAACTTACTAAGTTGTGCAAGATAGATAAAATACATATTTCATTTATATCTGCCAAGTTATGTATAATAAAAAAATTTTTATAATTTAATCACCAATTTATTACATTATCATATATTATTAGTAGAGAAAATTGATAGTTGAAAATGAGTATTAAATAAGAATCTTTGAGAGCAACGGCGTTCTCTGGATAATTTTCATTAATTATCGGAGAAGGTCTGTTTTTTTTGTGGGCAGAGCTGCCCATTACTCATTAATAGAGGAGCGTGATTTCATGTGTGGAATTGCCGGATGGATAAATTGGCAGGGTAATCTTAAAGAACAGCAGCCTATTTTGGAAGCGATGGGAGAGACATTAAAATACCGTGGACCGGATGCTTCAGGGATATGGGTTTCAACAAATGCAGGAATAGTTCACCGCAGATTGATCGTAGTAGACCCACAGAATGGCAAGCAGCCAATGGTCAGGCGCTGGGGAGAGGAAACTTACGTAATCACATACAACGGTGAGTTGTATAATACACCTGAAATAAGAGATGCACTAATATCGAAAGGCTACACATTTGGAGGATATTCAGATACTGAAGTGCTGCTGCTATCTTATATAGAATGGGGAGAAGAGTGTGTAGATTATTTAAATGGGATTTATGCCTTCGGAGTATGGACTGAAGGTGATCAAAGCTTGTTTATGGCCCGTGACCGTATGGGAGTGAAGCCTTTGTTTTATACACAGCGTGGCGCATCCTTAATATTTGCTTCTGAACTTAAAACTTTATTAGTTCATCCCGAAGTGCGGCCGGAAATAGATGCAGAAGGACTGGCAGAGATATTTCTTTTGGGTCCGTCAAGGACGCCCGGACACGGAGTGTTTAAAAATATAAGAGAGCTAAGACCGGGGGAGTATATGATATATAATCGCAAGGGTCTTAGAATCCAAAAATATTGGAGTCTTGAAAGTCATCCTCATGAAGATAGTTTAGATATGACTATTAATGAAGTAAGGGAATTACTACTGGATGCTATTAGAAGACAGCTGGTATCTGATGTACCGCTATGTACATTCTTATCGGGAGGATTAGATTCCAGTGCTATTACTGCGGTCGCCAGTGAAATTTATAAAAAAAGTGGAATGGCACCACTGCACTCTTATTCAATTGACTACGCAGATAATGATAAATACTTTAAGCCTAGCGTGTTTCAGCCTAATTCGGATGCGCCATGGATAGAACGTGTTTCAGAATTTTTGGGCACTACGCATCATAACATTGTGATAGATACTCCTCAACTGGTGGAAGCACTAAAGAGGGCAGTTGCCGCTCGTGATTTGCCAGGTATGGCGGATGTGGACTCGTCATTATATCTGTTCTGTCGTGAGGTGAAAAAAGATGCCACTGTTGCTGTGTCTGGGGAATGTGCGGATGAAATCTTTGGAGGGTATCCATGGTTCTATCGGGAGGAACTCTTAAATTCAGACACTTTTCCGTGGATGCGGTCTACTAATGAACGATTAAGTATATTGGCTCCCGGAATACTGGGCAGCATCAACGGCGCTGAATATGTGAAACAAAGATATCAGGACACATTATCGGAAGTACCAAGATTACCGGGTGAAAAGGCTCAGGAGCATCGCAGACGTGAAATGATGTATCTGAATATGAATTGGTTTATGGCGACATTGCTTGACCGTAAGGATCGCATGTCTATGGCAACAGGTCTGGAAGTACGCGTACCTTTCTGCGACCATAGAATCGTAGAATATGTATGGAATGTGCCGTGGGAAATGAAATTTTATAAACAACGCGAAAAAGGACTGGTGCGTCAGGCGCTAACAGGTTTACTGCCCGATGATGTATTATGGCGTAAAAAGAGTCCATATCCGAAAACTCATAATCCAAACTATTTGAAGGCAGTAAAAAGTTGGTTGCAGCAGATACTTAATAATCCAAGTTCTCCATTGCTGCAGTTAATCAACAGACAACGGGTGCAGGAGATTATAGATTCTGATGGAGCAGCATTTGGTGTACCGTGGTTCGGGCAATTGATGACAGGACCGCAGTTAATGGCTTATTTGGCGCAGGTAGATACATGGATGAGAGAATATAATGTAAA
>JBFWMP010000048.1:0-16913 GCA_050251575.1 Clostridia bacterium | reverse complement strand
ACCATTTAGTCCAATCATTAGTCGCACTCCTGAAAATATAATATATTGCAGATCGTATTGTTATTATTTTACCATTTAATTATAACAATTAAACTTAAAGTTTGCAATGAAAGTGCGAAAACTCACATACTGCTATCCCAAAAATGATCCAAAGTGAAAAAATAAAAAGAGGCTGTCTTAAAATGCGGAGCGGTCTTGACCGCTCCGCATTTTAAGACAGCCTCTTTTTATTCTATTGCTTTTTTTGTAATATCTTTTTGATGCTCTATTCATCAATTGTAGTGTGCTAAACTATTTCTTCATAATCTCACTGTACATTGGGACATAAACAAAACATTATTTTACAGCTTTTATCCGTTTGATGTTGAGATATACCGGAATGCTTATAGAGAACAATGTTAAAATGACAAACATGAGAGAAATAGGTCTTGTCACAAAAATAGCATAACTGCCCTGTGAAATAATGAGTGCCTGCCTCATGCTTTGTTCTGCTATAGGCCCTAAGATAATGGCTAAAAGCATTGGAACCACTGGAATATTTACCTTTATCATAATATATCCTAATAAAGCAAACGCTAACATAATAAATACTTCAAACACTGAATTATTTACCGAAAATCCTCCTACAACACACAATACGATAAGAATAGCAGAAAGCAGATTGGTAGGAATTTTTGTAACATTAATATAGGCCTTGAGGAAAAGCTTACCTTGTAAAAACATAAAAATATTTACAAAAACAAGTCCCACCATAATCGTATAAACCAAAACACCTTGCCGCTCAAAAAGAGCCGGTCCAGGAGTCAAACCCTGCATCATCAATGCTCCTAACATTATGGCTGTAACCGAATCACCGGGAATACCAAGGGTCAACAGTGGTATTAAAGTAGCACCGGTAACTCCATTATTCCCTGCCTCGGGAGCAGCGATGCCATTTATATGCCCTGTTCCGAACTTTTCAGGAGTTTTAGATACCCGCCTTGCTTCCATATAACTTAAAAATGAAGCAGTGGTAGCACCGGTTCCTGGAATTGCACCTATAAATGTTCCTATAACGCTGGATTTTAAAATATCTACAAAGCAATCTTTCACTTCCCTAAGGGTCATATGCTCCTTAGGGACGGCTACTTTATCTGGCACATCTACGTCACCCGCGTAAACCTTGGTCATGATTTCCGCTATAGCAAACAGTCCAATGAGTGCCGGAATAAGAGATATTCCCGACATCAAATCAGTGATACCGAAGATAAAACGTGGCAGACCCTCTATAGGATCAAGCCCCACACTGGAGAAAAACATACCCATACAGCCTGACAACAAACCCTTGAATACTTGTTTGCTGCTTATAGTAGCTATGATGGAAAGTCCGAATAAGGCAAGAGTAAAAAATTCTGGCGGACCAAATTTCAAAGCTGCTCTAGCAACCTGAGGAGCCAGAAACAGAAGAATGATTGCGCTGAATATTCCGCCGATAGTAGAGGCTACAAGCGCTGTGTCGAGAGCCTTGCCTGCATGCCCATTCTGCGCCATGGTATAACCGTCGAGTATAGTTGCCGCTGAAGCGGGAGTACCCGGAGTTTTAATAAGGATAGCGGTAATAGAACCACCGTAAATACCCCCGCAGTAAATACCTAAAAGCAAAAGCATTCCCGTAATGGGCTCCATCCCGAAGGTAACCGGCAAAAATAATGCAACACCCATTGTGGCAGTAAGTCCAGGAAGCGAGCCGAAAACAATTCCGATTACCAGTCCAAAATTAATAAATAAAAGATTTTGCCATGATAGCAAGTTAAAAAAACCTGCCGCAATATTTTCTAACATTTTCTGTTCCCCTTTCTTTTCCCTTCAACCACACCTATATTCTATTAAGTATGGGCATGGCAGAAGAAATATGATTTGATAGAATATAGGTGTATTTCTTACGGCAGATTTATGTAAAGTAATTCACTGAATACATAATTGATAATAGCTACTAATGTTATATAGGTAGCGTAATAGTACCATTTGATGGATTTTAGCACATAAAGCAAAGCTACGCCAAAAAGGATGGATGAGATGAAAAAACCTGCAAGCTCTATGCATAGTACATATACGATAAGCATAGCAAATACCAAAGCAACCTTTTTTTCCTTTTGCCAGTCCACTTCTGCTTCTTCTTCCGCATTATATTTACTTTTCATAGCTATAGTCGCCTGAATGATAAGTCCAACACTACATATAACCATAATAATTGCCACAACCTTTGGAAAAAAATCCGGACCCATTTTGCTAGTACTTATCGCTGCTGTCTGAAATGGAGTGACTATATACAACAAAATTCCAAAAACAAGAAATATGATACCGATAACCCTATTGGCTTTGTCCATTTGTATACCACCTCCGTTTGGATGAAATCATATTCATAAAGGGCGGCGATGTTAATCCACCGCCCCATCAATACCTCTGAGTTAAACTTATGCTTCACAAATTCTTCTGTTTCTTAATACTTATTTTTTGATGATGCCTAATTCCTTCATCATAGGGACAAGAATATCAGAATCCGCTTGCATAACCTTTTTAACCTCTTCACCTTTGTAGTATGAACGTTCAAGACCATTATTCTTAAGAAAATCAAGGAATTGAGGATCACGCATAAGTTGATCAAGCTTTTCTGTTAAAAATTCTATGATTTTAGGATCAGTGTCGGCATGAACCAGCAAATTTTTATATGTTTCAGCATGAATTTTCCCAAAACCTTCTTCTTCAGGTGTCTTAACATCGGGGAAGGTGGGAACTCTCTCATTATAAATCATGGAAATAAGCTTTACTTCGCCCGATTCAATTGATGACATAACCATACCAGGGTGAACAAGAATCATTTCAACCTGTCCGCCTAAGAGAGCGGCAATAGCTGTAGATGCACCAGAGAAAGGAACAATTTCTTCTTCGACACCCATAGCCTTAAAAAGCCTCTTTGAATGCATATGGTTTGCACCATTAGATCCAGACTGACCATGAAGCACCTTAGTTCCACGTTTTACGATATCCTGGAGGCTGTTAAGCTCGGAATCTTTACGAACAATAACTGCAAGAGGCTCACTGGTAGTTCCTATGAGATATTTGAAGGAGTCAATCGTGTAGTTTACGTCTTGTACAAAGGGCATTGTTGTAAAATTACCTGCTGAAGATAAAGAGATAGTATAACCGTCAGGCTTTATCTTATTAGCCATCTCTGTTAATGCCACAGCACCGTTTCCACCTTCACGATTTACAACGTTCATAGCGGTCCCTAAGTATTTCTGTGACAGTGCGGCGATTGCACGGCAGGTTAAGTCAGAGCTGCCGCCTGCTGCCCACGGCACAATAAGTGTAATAGGCTTTTTAGGATAGTCAAGAGTTTTCTCTGCAGGTTTGGATGCCTCAGGTTTGGATGCCTCAGGTTTAGATGCCTCAGGTTTAGATGCCTGACAAGCCACTAGTGTGAAGGCCATAACTACAACCATGATAATACTCATTAATCTTTTTTTCATACTCTCCGTCCTCCATTTTTAAATTTATTTTGTACTTAATGGCACCTTTGTGCCTTTGTACCATAATTTAATAATGCTTATTGGGTTAGCCTCGAAATTCCTTAAGTCCCGCTCTTGCAGCTGACATCATCAGAACTGTATCAGCCGACCAGAGGTTGAAGTTCATTCCTTTCTCAATCCAACCCTTTACTTTGCCTACGTCTCCCATGTGTATTCCGGAAAACTTGCTATGAGCTTTGGCGGAAGTTATGACTTTTTCAATAGCTTCTATTAAAATAGGATTGTCAAACTGTCCCATAATCCCTAAAGACTGTGACAAATCGTTAGGGCCGATAAATGCACAGTCAATGCCTTCAAGTGCCATAATATCATTAATATTTCTTACACCTTCAGGAGATTCAATCTGCACCATAAGCACGGTTTCCTTATTTGCCTTTTCCATATATTCTACTGCCTTGACCGGTTCGTAGAGAGTATGCGCCTTTGTAAGTGCAACCCCTCTATTTCCTAGCTTAGCATACTTGGAATACTCAATAAGCATCTTTGCTTGCTCCACAGTCTCTGTATTAGGAAGAAGCAGTCCCGCCGCACCCATCTCCATATATTTTATAATAATTTCACGCTGTGGGCGTGCTACCCTAACGATAGCAGGTATGCCGGCAAGTTTGGCAGTCAGAAGCATCGCTGCCATTCTTGAATCATCAAAATACCCATGCTCTCCGTCAATGACAAAGAAGTCAAATCCACATACCTGCAGCATTTTTGCAATATCCGGAGTATCAAATACACACACCATTGTTCCATACAATTTTTCTCCTGCGTAAGCCCTTTCTTTTAGACCTTCCATGAGATATCCCTCCATTTTTATTTTGATTGCTTATTGATAATTTTGTCCTTATTTAGGAAGTTTGGGCAATCAAATCCCTCGAGAATAGCGATAATATTCTGGGCCGATACATAAGAAGTCTGAATAATGGATTCAATTGAATTACCACCGGAATGGGAAGTAATGATAAAGTTGTCTAAATCAAACAGCTTGGGTCGGCTCTTCGGTGGCTCCTCAGTCAGCACATCAAAGGCAGCACCGGCAATCTTACCGGTAGAAAGAGCTTCATAGAGTGCCTCCTCATTTACTAGTCCTCCCCTGGCAGCATTAATTAAAATAGCGGATGGCTTCATTATTCCAAGACGTCTTGAATCAATAATATTGGTGCTTTCGGGCGTCTTTGGGATATGTAAAGTGACGAAATCAGCTTCGCTCACAAGTGTATCAATATCTGTGATAGTAATACCATTCTCCTTTACAAATGCGATATCCGGGTATGGCTCATAGCTTAAAATATTCATTCCGAAACCTTTTGCTCTTAAAGCAACGTTTTTGCCAATTCTGCCAAGACCTATAATACCGATAGTTTTGCCGTAAATATCATTACCGCGATCAACTGGCCACATGCCTTGCTGGGTAATCCTGTTATAAGTGTAGATGATTTTTTTAGAGACAGCCAGCATAAGCCCGAAGGTAAGATCTGCTACTGAATTGGCAGTTGTTCCGGGGACATTGGTAACAGCAATTCCTAATCTGCTGGCACAATCGATGTCAATATTATCTACGCCAATACCTGCTTTATTTACCACTTTAAGCTTTTTCGCATGCGCTAATATATTTGCGTTAAAGTTATCGTTGCCGATATGTACAGCATCAATATCACCGATAATTGAAATAAGTTCTTCTTCTGTGGGAAGTTTACCTTCAAAGGGATTTCTTACAATCTCATATCCTCTATCTATAAAGTAGTTAAAGTCGGCTTTTGAAACCGCACCGAAATTTCTCGATGTAATAAGTATTTTATACAATGTTGCTCACCCCTTCTCTTATAAATTATTCTTTGTAATAAAATTTTCGATAGCACTTACCCATTCATGCTCAGGATCGCTGGAACGATAGAAACCCTTGTTATCTCCCGCCATAGCCCAAAGAAAATAACTATTATATCCCGGAGCAGCCACGGTGGTATGATATCCCTTTGGAAATTCTACTAAATCATCGTTTTTCACTACATATACCTCGTCTATTTCTCCATCAGCAGTATACAAACGTTGGAAACCGAAGCCTTGATTAGGTTGAAAAAGGAAATAGTAGAGTTCTTCCAAAACCCCTTCTGCCGGCATATTGTCCACATCATGCTTATGGGGAGGAAACCCTGCCCAGTTGCCGGGATCAACATATGCCTCTCCGATGCAAAGACGCTTTGTAGGGGTTGAACCATCAAAAATAAAGTGTGTATCTCTTTTCCATGTAGGCTTGCCCAAAATAACTGTTTTTACCTCCTCAGGCTTTACTACAAATCCCTCTGTATCTTCCTCAATGGGTGTCTGAACTACTGCTATCTTTACATTCCATGATGTCCATATGCGCACCGCTTTCCTTCTTCCCACATAAGCAGAAGTTGCTTTTCCTTCAAATACCGTTCTTCTGCTTCCTAATTCTTGCCATTTGACTTCATCATACTCCAAACTGCAGCGTCCACTAAGAATGATAAAAGCAGTCTCAGTCTCTTCTGTGTTAAAGATAATCTCTTGCCCGGGTGCAAGTTCAATAATGCTAAATTCAAGAATTTCTAAAGAACATTCCCCCATCTTGCAAAGTCTTGTCAATCCCTTTGCCGGCCTATAGTTTTTTTTGTAATTCATAATGCCGTTCCCCCTTTATAAAATTTATAACTTCATCTAGTGTTTTATGTAAATCTCCAGCAATTCCATAATCGGCATACCGGAAAATAGGCTCTTTTTTATCAGTATTAATGGCAATGATATACTCTGCCGATGACACACCTGCTATATGCTGCACTGCACCCGAAATACCGCAGGCTATATAAAGCTTTGGTCGGATAGTTATTCCAGTCTGTCCTACCTGCATATCATAACTCGCATACCCCGCATCTACCGCGGCGCGTGAGGCTCCTATTGCTCCATTTACTAATTTTCCAAGTTTTTTAAGTTTTTCAAATCCTTCCTTAGAACCGACGCCCTTTCCACCTGCAATAACTATTTCTGCATCATGAAGCCTTGTTCCCCTATTGCATCGAGAAGATGAACTTATAATTTTTATAATTTGATCCATCGGATAACTTTGCCCTATTTTTACAATCTCTCCTACACGCTCTTTATCCATCGTTGGCAGTGAAAATACCCCTCTGCGCACTGTGACTATCTGAGGTCTGGCGGTTTTACATAAAATTTCAGCTAAGAGGCTTGCACCAAAGGCAGGTCTTATCTGAACTAAAAACCCATTTTCATCTATTCTGAGAGCTGTGCAATCAGCAGTTATCCCGGTATGTAATAGTGCTGCTGCTTGGGGAGCTACCGATCGCCCCCATATGGTAGATGGAAAAAGCATTATTTCCGGTTTATAAAGCTCTGCAAGGTGAGCAATCTCTCTCGCTGCCCAGTGTTCATTGAGTGCTCCCCCTGTGTCATTCGCTACAAAATATATTTTATCCGCACCGGCAGCAGTCAATAAGCTTACCACCTCCTGCTCCAATGTCTCAGCAATTAATATAAGACACGCCCTGCCCGCTAAATCTTTTGCAAGTTCAGCCGCCTTTCCTATAAGTTCCAAGACCGTACGTTCTGTATGACCATTAGTAAACTGCGAAACAGCCCATACCTCTTTCAAAGCACTATTATTATTCATCTCTCAGCACCTGCATCCCTTCTTCCTTTAAAACTGTCAGCAGTTTTTCAGCGATGATGGAAGCGCCCTTATGAATATCTGTTTCCAGTGGCAAATGCGTCCTGTGAAAGTTTAGGCAGGTCACCCTTTTTACACTTGTAGGAGAACCACCAAACCCAATAACGTCGATATCAAGCGCTAAATTTTTGTTTGTAATCTCTCCTGCAACTATTTTCTGTGCTTTCCTCAGGCTTAGAATGTCTGGAAGCCTTGTATGATTTATTCCCTCACATACTGTAATTACCGCCGGCAGAGAAAACTCTACCGTTTCGCTGCCCTCCTCAGTCAGTCTTGTACATCGGATATAGGTACGGGTGCAGTCATCAATACTTATAACATTCGTGATACAGGGTATCTCTAATCTTATCGAGAGCTGCGGTCCCACATGCCCGGTTTCTCCATCAAAGGCACGGCGTCCGCATATCACTAAGTCTGCTCCGCCAATATATTTGATGGCACGGCTTAATATTAATGATGTGGCATAAGTATCTGAGCCGGCATAAAGCTTATCACTGACAAGATAGAGCTTATCGGCACCTAATGCAGCAGCATATCGTAAAAGTGACTGAGCTGACTTCTGCCCCATTGTTATAACCGATACTTCTGCACATAATTGGTCCCTAATTTGCAGAGCAGCCTCCAAGGCGTGCTCATCAGCAGGGTTAAACATCAACGGAACACCTGATCTGATAACGGTATTTGTAGTCTGATTTATTCCGGCATTCTGTGATTCCGGCACCTGCTTTGCACATACCACAATATTCAATAAATCTCCCTCCAACCTAAGTGAACATTCTAATCTATAGTATGATACACTTTTTCCAATACATCATGAATTTTCTTATAAGTGATAAAGCCTTTTTCATAAATTTGATTGACGGTAGCGTCGGGGTATATAACCTTCTCCACTTTTACACATTTTTCGGTACTGTCGGCAAACGTCGAAAACATCCCTGTAGCCACCCCTGCAAGCATAGCAGATCCTAAAGAAGAGTCACTTCTTTTGGTTTTCACAAGAGGAATGCCAAGCATATCGGCTACAATCTGACTCCAAAGCGGACTTTTTGCTCCACCCCCGATAATACTTGCTGTGTGTATGCCAATCCCCGATTGCTTAATCACTTCGAAACAGTCCTTTAAGGAATAGGCAACTCCTTCTAAAACTGCCCTATTAAAATGTCCCTTTTGATGAAAAGAGGAAATTCCAACAAAACTACCTCTAAGACTGTCGTCTAAATAGGGCGTAATTTCACCTAATAAATATGGGTGAAAAAACAGTCCGTCAGCACCAGGAGCAACTGCTCCCGCAGCTTTATCCAAAAGAAAGTAGGCATCTTTCTCCTGCCTTTCGCCCTCAAGTATCTCATATTCTCCAAGAACATCTCTATACCAACGATAGGAGGAGGCACAAGACTTTGTTCCTGTGCCTGGATACCAAAGTCCGGGGACAATATGTTTGTAATTAAAAAACAGTGGGCTTTTCTGCGGCGCCGTAGTAACAGGACAGATTCTCCCTGCCGTAGCAAGCTTTACTGTGGCATATCCCACATCAATAGCACCGGAGGCGTAAACCTCCATCACCGTATCAGTGGAGCCTACCACCACAAGCGTGTTCTCTGAAAGCCCTGTTTCTTTTGCTGCTTTATCTGTAATATGTCCGGCAATATCTAATGGATCTACTATTTCAGGAAGCATAGAAACATTTATTCCGGCGAGATTACAAAGCTGTTTCGACCAACAGTTTTCCTTTGCATCTACAAGCATTGAACCCATCGCTTCTATACTGTCAGTAACAAAATCTCCGGTAAGCCTATTGCGTATATAGTCCTTAACGAAAAATATTCTACTGATTTTATTATAATTTTCAAACTCATTTTCCCTGAGCCACATAAGCTGGGGTAGAGTCCACAGAGCACTTGGAGCATTATAGGAAAGCTCCATGATCATATCATTGTAGTTCTTCTTAAGATACTCTGCCTCTTTTACGCTTCTCCGGTCTGTCCAATGAATAACATTTCGCACCGATTCTCCCTTTTCGTCCAGCAATACCGCCGTATGAGTGGCAGCATCAAGAGCAATTGCCCTAATATCCTCCGGTGACACACCGCTGTCCTTTAAAATGCTCGAAACATTATATATAAGAGCGTTATAAAAATCTTCCGGTCTTTGCTCGGCCCAACCATTTTTAGGGTAATATGTATGGTATTCCTTAATAGAGGTAGCAATCACCTCTCCGTTTGCCGAAAGCAAAGTAGCTTTAGAGGCTCCACCACCAAAATCCACACCAAGGACAAACCTTCCTTTCATATTACATTAACCCCCTTAGCAATAATATATCAGCACTGTTTTTCAAGAAGATAGAACAAATCCGCTACCTCAAAGCTTTCCAATGCTTCTTTTCCAAGCATATCAAGACAGCCAGGGCAGGATGTTACAAGAATTGAAGCACCGGTTCTTGCTGCATCGTCGCAGCGGTTCTTTGCTGCAAGTCTAGCCAACCTTGGAGAATGCTCATTTACAAGTTGACTACCGCAGCATTTCGTCATATCACCATGCAGGAACATTTCCTTTATATTAAGCCCCATAGCTTCCATGATTTCTCTAGCAGGAGATGTTTCACCTATATCTCTAGCAAGACGGCAGGGATCCTGATAGGTAACAGTTATATTTTCTACCTTCTGAGGGACGAGCTTTTTAGTCCTTATGAGTCCTGCAACAAAGTAGGTAGCTGTAAAAATCTCCATTGCAGGAGCACAGCCCCATTTGCTGTACTCATGCTTAAACATTCTGGCATCATGCGGATCTAAAACCACCAGATTCTTAGCATCTGTTGCATTAATACTGTCAGCAGTTTTGTATGCTACCTGTCTAACTTCTTCTACAAAACCAATCAAATCTCCAAGTTCGGCTCCCGATTGACTCTCATTTGCAATAACAGTGAAATCAATCCCAGCCTTCTTTAAAATTCTTATCAGTGCGATAGCTATTTCTGGTTTTTTATAAGCAGCTGTTCCACCAATGTAAAGAACAGTTTCCGCCTTTTCCGGCAATCCCTGAATGTGCTCTTTTAAAGGAGCAAACCTATCCTTGTGGGGCATACCGAATATATTATCCTCGTGAATTGTACTATCAATGACCCGCTGTACCCTTTCCGGCACCAAGTCGTTTACAACCGCGAGAGTTCTTGCCTCTCTGATAAATTCAGAAGGTTCATAACCTGTGGCACAGTCATTGGCACAGGCATTACATAAGCAGCATTCATACATTACCTCCGCCATTTCCTGTGTATAAGGTGCACCCCGCTCAACTAATGACATCATAAGCCCCTTAGCTCTGGGGGTATGGGATTCATTACCCGTATTTATACCAATTGGACACAGATGACGGCACATCCAACAAAATCTGCACGCATCCGCATTCTTCTTTGCTTTTTCCGTAATCATATGACTCCCCTTCCTATTCATTACTAGCTAAACACCTAGCTTAAATGGATTCATAATTCCATTAGGGTCCAGTGTCTTTTTTAATCCTTCAAACACCTGCATACCCGGGCCATACTGCTCTTTCATAAGTCTGCTAAGCTTAAGCCCAACACCGTGATGATCGTTGATAACCCCACCATTAGCAAGAGCTGCTCTTACGCCAATATTCCATATCTGATTATGAAGCCTAAGTGCCTCCTCTGGATCTTCTGGTGGATTATCCATAATAAATCTGTCGTACACCATACAACCCCACTCATACCAGTGAGAGAAATGAGCGATAAACCTAACGCCCTCGAAATTATTTTCAATAGCGTCCTTCATAGCCCAATAAATTTTTTCAATGTTTGTATATGTAGCCACTGTGTCCATTGTACCGAACATCTGAGGAATATCCATAATATGTCCTGGGTAAAAAAAGGTAATTCTATTGTTATACCATTTTTCTCCATAATCACTCCCTAAATCTTCAGCTCCGTAAGAATGGCAAATTTCAAGAATAATACGTTCTTCAATCTCCACAATTTCTGCAATTCCTTCAATCGCAAGGTTCATAAAAGCACCTTTTTTGTCTATATTGAGAATTTCTTTGATAATTGAAAGTGTTTCTGCTTCGTCATAAAGCCGCATAATAGAAGGCTTTATCTTTTTCATGATATCCCTGCCCGCAGCTATACCTGATTTAATATCTTTAAATAAAAATGCTCTGAACTTTCTGATCTCCGGCAATGAAAACAGCTTAAAAGTTGCCTTTGTAATTACCCCTAAGGTCCCCTCTGACCCAATAAACATCTTGCAAAGGTCAGGACCTGATGCATGCTTTGGCACTGGCAGAGACTCTATTATATCGCCATTTGGAAGCACAACCTCAATGTTTAAGCACATATCATCTATTTTCCCATATTTTGTAGACAGTACCCCAATGCCGTTATGAGCGAGAAAACCACCTACCGTACCACAGGTCATAGAACTTGGATAATGCATCAGAGAGTAGCCTTTCTCATTGGCGTACCACTCTAGCTGTTGAAAGTTAATTCCAGTTTCTACTGTGATAGTCATAGATTCCTCATCATAGCATAGAACTTTGTTCATTCGCTTGGTATCAAGGATAATTCCTCCCGACATAGACAACGCACCACCCTGCGAACCGGAACCACCACCCCAAGTCTGAACTGGTATCTTATAATAATTGGCAATAGACAGAACCTTTGAAACCTCTTTTGCACATCCCGGGCGTACCACAAAATCAGGCATTGGCGGTTTAAGCCCTCTGTCAGCCCACATACGGGCAAGCCAAAAATAATCGACTCCATGAGAAAGCTTGTCGCTAGAGCTTACACTAATATTCTCTTTGGCCACAGTATCTTCAAGCTCAGAGCGAATCATATCAATCATAAAACCTCTAAGTTCCAATAGAATTCATCCCCTTCTAGTAAAATCATAACTTCTAAGAATTTTTATTTTTTCTTATTACTAGTATATAACATCTGAAATAAAATTTCAAGTTTTTTTTAAAAATCTTGTAGTATAATTTTATATTGCTCATTTTACCAATCACGCAGCCTTATTTATAATTTTGTTTGGTAAAAATACTATTGCATAAAACTTTTTATCAAGTTTTATGTTTTTTTATTGAAATAATATTTTAAATTTAGTATAATAAACAAGTCTTAAATATAGCAAAATGGGTGATAAAAATGGAAGATAATAAGAAAGTACCTGCTCTGATTATGAAAGTAAAGGCTCTTTACTCCTCACTGAGTAAATCTGAGGAGAGAGTGGCAGATTATATTATTGCCCACCCTGAAGAGGTAATTTACCTTTCCGTAGCAGGATTAGCGGAGAACAGCGGTGTAAGCGATGCTACGGTTGTGCGCACCTGCCAAAAGATAGGCATGTCAAGCTATCAAGATTTAAAGGTAACCCTAGCACAGGATATTGTTACCCCAATTCAAAGTATACATGAGGAGATTGAAGAAAACGATTCTACCGAAGTGATAATAGAAAAAATATTTCAAAGTACTCTGCATACCCTTCGTTTTACCTACGATACCTTAAAGGCAGAAACTCTCAAAATGGCGGCAGAGGTAATAAGTAATTCAAATAGAGTTAATATTTATGGACTTGGAAATTCCCACTCCATCGCCTTGGATTTGCAGCACAAACTAATGAGACTTGGGATAAATGCTTACGCCTACACCGACTCTCATATTCAGTGCATAGCCTCTACGTATTTAAAGAAAAACGATACGGTATTTGCTATAAGTCATTCCGGCAGTTCTAAGGATGTTGTGTCAGCAGCTGAAATCGCTAAGAAAAATGGTGCTACTGTCATTTCTCTTACTAATATTGGTCGCTCTCCCCTTTATAATATCGCCGATATTCAACTTTGTACCGCTTCCAATGAAACCCGCTACAGGATTTTAGCTCTTTCGTCCCGCGCAGCACAAATGACAATTATCGACGTTATTTATACCCTTATTGCCTTTGATAAAAAATCTGTCACAGTGGAAGGCTTTAGAAAAATAGAAAAGGAAATGCAAGCTAAAAAATATTAAAACCTCTTGTTAAGCTCCGGCTACAGTTGGAAAATAGGCTTGTAATTACAACTATAGTCGGATATGTTAGCGAGATTGAAGCGGAAAACAAGAAAAGTTTCTCCGAAAAATTATCGACACACTTTCCCCGGATTCAATATATTCTTCGGATCAAATGCAAGCTTGATAGACTTTATAAGCTGCATATAAGTTTCTCCTGCTGATTCTTTTAGGAATGGTATCTTCGCATGTCCGATCCCATGTTCACCCGACACCTGCCCTTTTAACTCAATCGCTTTGCCGTACATCGCTTTCATTACTTTGTCTAACTTCTCTTGCCATATTTCACTCGATAGGTTATCTTTACATACGTAAACATGAAGATTGCCATCTCCAGCATGCCCAAAACTCCGAATCCGGATTTGATATTTCTTTTCCAATTCATTTACAAACTTCACAAATACAGCAATTTGATTTCTGGGTACGACTACATCACATTCATCCATTTCAGGAGTAGAACTCTTGATAGCTTCAAGGAACGCACCTCTTGCGCTCCAAATTGACTCCTGCCTTTCTTCTGTATCAGAGATAAATACATCTACTGCTCCTGCATCAAGACATATCTTTGCTGCATTGTCATAGATTTTCTCAATCTCTTCTGTAGAATTACCGTCAAAAGTAAGCAGAAGATAAGCGTTAGCGGATTTGTCCGGAAACTTTTTCCCTAGATATTCTTCTGCTGCCTCGATGACTTCTTTCTGCATAAACTCGATAGCTGTAGGTACTATTTTTAATCTTATAATCTTAGGAACCGTCTCGATACAATCATCTAAACTATTAAACGGTACAAGGAGACTTACGACTTTCTTAGGAAGCGGAACAAGCTTCAAGGTCAACCTTGTAATAACCCCCAATGTCCCCTCCGAACCAATGAATAGATCCTTTAAGCTGTATCCTGAACTGTTCTTTGCTATTTTTCCTCCCAGTTCCATCACTTCACCATTGGGAAGTACTACTTCCATTCCTCTTACGTAGTCTCTGGTTACGCCGTATTTGACTGCTCTCATACCCCCGGCATTGGTCATAACATTCCCACCAATAGTTGCACTTTTTTCTCCCGGATCTGGGGGATACATCAAATCTCTTTCAATAACCTCCTTTGCAAGCTCCATCAGAAGAACTCCCGGTTCAGCAGTGACTGTAAGGTTTTCTTCATCAAACTCCAGTATCTGATTCATTTGAGCTAATGAAAGCAAAATTCCACCATGGATAGCCACTGCCCCTCCGCACAGACCGGTACCAGAGCCTCTAGGCGTTATAGGAATATTATTTCCATAAGCATATTGCATTATTTTAGATACTTCTTGTGTATTAATAGCCTCTACAACTATCTCAGGCATGTATTTTCCGTACTCCACCATTTCATCATGGGTAAAGTCTTCATTGATCTCTTCACCATAATATACCCTGTGTGGTGAGCAAATACCTTTTAGAAATTCTATATCCTGTATTGTGATTTTTTTATATTGCATGAGCCTCTTCCTCCTTTATTCTTTCAATCAGCGCAGGTACAATCTCATATATGTCTCCTACAATACCGTAGTGGGCTATCTTAAAGATAGATGCATTTTTATCTTTATTAATTGCAACGATACATTCCGAAGTATTCATACAGGCTGCAAACTGTATCGCACCCGATACACCACAGGTGATAATAAGCTTTGGCTTTACCGTTCTTCCCGATAATCCGATTTGCTTTGTATAGGAAGCCCACCCAACTTCAACTAAAGGTCTCGTTACTGCCAACTGCCCCCCCAGTAATGCTGCCAACTCTTCCATCATCGCAAGGTCTTTTTGTTCCTTCACTCCTCTTCCTGCTACCACTAATACTTCCGCATCTGATATATTTAATTCCTTTTCTTTATGAACCACCTTACGCACTTGAATATTTGATTTTAACTGCTCTTGGCTCAACATGCACAGCTCAATCACACCAGAAGCTTCCTTATTGCGCTGTGCATGATTCATTACTTTATATCTTACTGTAGCAAACTGTGGTCTGCTGTTGGGCGTAACAATCTGTGCCATGATATTTCCTCCAAAAGCCGGACGTATTTGAACGAGATCTGTATTAGACCTTATATCCAACATCGTACAGTCTGCTGTCAAGCCGGTTCTGAATCTAGTAGACACTCTGGGTGCCAGCGACCTACCGATTGATGTACCGCCTACCAGGACAATAGATGGTTTCATCTTATTAATACAATCTTGAAAAGCATTCGCATACACATCTACCTTAAAATGCTTTAGTTCTTCATAGTCATAAGCAAAAACTTTATCAACGCTATAATACAGCAGTTCCTGCGCTTGTTCCTTAATATTGCTTCCTATAAACAGGGCATAAACAGGATGACCAATTTTATCCGCTAATTCCTTTGCTTTTCCTATCAGTTCCAAAGTTACAGGATGGATAATCCCTTCCATATGCTCTACATATACCATGATACCCTTCCAGTCATCCTTGTTAACTAACGTCCTTCGTTCATCAATAAAAGCAATAACACCTTTTGGACACTTTTTAATACACACTTTACACATCTTACACGCAGCATTGATTTCAACTTTACCATTTTGTATTTCTATTGCTGAAAATGGACAAGCTTCTAAGCATATCTTACACAAATCACACTTATTGTTGTTAATAGAAATCATTCCCATACCACTCACCCCTTATATAAATTTTCCTTCTTTAAGTGTTTCTAAGATGTTGTTTGTGGTATCCTCAATATTTCCTTCCCACAATACCTGTTCTCTATTCACTACCGGGGGGAAGATTCTTTCCACCTGGGTGGACGAACCATTTAATCCATATTTCGTATCATCCTGATCTGTAAAATCTTTAAAGTTTAGAATATTCACTGGTTTATTTAATGTCTGTAATTTTCTTCGATAAGAAGGCAGCCGCGGTTGAAATATATCCTTTTCAACTGTAATAAGACAAGGATATCTAAGTTCTACCACTTCATAACTGTCCGCCATGTCCTGCTCCACAACAATCTTTTCGTTATCTGCTTCTTCAATCGCCCTTACCCATGTCACATGAGGGATTCCCAAGTATTCAGCAACTGCTGGTCCTACCTGTGAAGTATCTCCATCAGTTGTTTGCTTGCCTGTAATAATCAGGTCAAACTCACCAATTGCCTGGATCCCCTGACATAAAGTATAGGATGTTGCCAGCACATCTGCTCCCGCAAATTTCCTGTCTGAAAATACATAGCCCTCATCAGCTCCCATGGTATAGGCTTCTTTGATGATTGCTTGCGCCTGCGGTGGTCCCATTGTTACTACTGTAACTGTTCCACCCTGTTTTTCCCTAAGCTTCAATGCAGTCTCTAAAGCGTATAAATCATAAGGATTCATTTTACTTTCGACACCATCTCTTTTAAGTACACCTGTTTTTTCATCAACTTCGACCTTGCTTGTACCCGGTACTTGTTTGATACATACTAAAATATTCATATCGACACCCCTCGTATAATATGTTTATAGCCAAGTTTTTTACTTGGTGATAATCATATTCTTTATTTTTATATTTTATTAATGAATATTCTAATGCTAAAATATTCCTATGGAATATATAAAGCAAAGGTTA
>JBFWMP010000047.1:0-17260 GCA_050251575.1 Clostridia bacterium | reverse complement strand
AAAACTTCTTCAAAAGCAGCAGGAGTAACCTGAGATGTTGTAGGCATCACATCCGAATTTCTAAGCTTATCAAAGAATTGTAAGGATGTTAGATCATAGCCATCTCTATAGGATTCATCTCCAAAATGAACGGTTAGAGGAACAATCGTAATATCTAACTCTTTCGCTAAGTTCTTGGGTATATCAGAAGTACTGTCAGCAATAATCTTTACTTTTTTCATTACATCTCCCCTCCCACTTCATCACTACTTACCAGTTAAATTTAGTTAAATTTCCTTTTGCTTTTAATGCTTCAAAACCCCTCTGTCTTAACGCCTCATAAGCGATAATAGCTACGGAATTTGACAGATTTAACGACCTTGCATCGTCAACCATAGGAACCCGTATACAACGGTCTTTATTATTCTTTAGCAGTTCTTCCGGAAGACCGGCAGTTTCCTTGCCAAACACCAGAAAACTATTATCCGGATATTCCACATCACTATAAATATTCACTGCTTTGGTTGTTGCATAAAAAAAGTTGCCATTTTTATGTATATCAAGCAACTGGCTTACACTGTCATAATATTGTATATTTACCAAGTGCCAATAATCGAGACCTGCCCTTTTCAGATATCTATCCTCCACCGAAAAACCCAGCGGCCTGACAAGATGCAGGCTAGCACCAATTGCGGCACACGTTCTCGCAATATTACCGGTATTCTGTGGAATTTCCGGTTCTACAAGAACAATATTCAAACTCATTCTAATCATCCTTTTTATACATTATAATACACCGTTTCAACGAAGCAGCAGCCTCGTTATATTACCTATTATATGCTGCCAAAGCACAAAGTATAAACATATAAAACATATAAGTACTTATATGTTTTATATGTTTTCTACAGCCATTAATCTGCTACAGAAATATCTAATTCAATCACTCCGCCAGAATCAATATTCAACGGCACACACACTGTTTTCATCTTGTTAGTTGATATCTGCATATTGTCTCCTATTAATAGAGAAGGTGGGGTAATATCAATAGCGATACCACGATTATATAGTATTGTTGCCGTATTTCCAAGAATCATATTGGTCGCCTCTGTAACAGCACTTTTTGAGATTTCATCCAACTCAGTTACCGGCATACCCATCATCATAGCTGATGCAATTTTACATGCAATATCTTTACTCATACTAAATATAACCTGTCCTCTTAACTGTCCTGTTAACCCGATTATAATAGCTAATGTATCGCTTGGGTAAGGAGAAGTCTTCATATATAACTTGCCTAGAGTGATATCCATATTTGCAGCTGATTTAAGAACTGCTTGACTTGCTTCAATAAATGGATTAATATGCTCTGCATTCATCTTACTAGCACCGCCTTTTCACTAACTTCTTTACGTAATATACTAAAATATATTCTATATATATTATTCAAAATCCTTCTAAATGAAAAATAATTATAATAATTTGCTAACAAAACGTTCTATTCTTCTCAGTGCTTCGTTAATATTTTCGATTGAATAGGCATAAGAGCAGCGAACAAACCCTTCTCCGCTATCCCCAAAAGCTGTACCTGGGATAACTGCTACTTTCTCTTCATATAATAATTTTTCACAAAACTCATCAGATGTTAATCCGGTCTTCTTGATAGATGGAAATACATAAAAAGCTCCCAACGGTTCAAAGCAGTCTAACCCAATCTTTCTAAAACCATCAACAATAATCCTACGTCTGTAATTGTATTCTTTTTTCATGTGCTCTATGTCATCATCACAATTTTTAAGTGCTTCTATAGCTGCATATTGACTGGTAGTGGGTGCACTCATAATTGCATACTGATGAATCTTAGTCATTGCCCCAATAATAGTAGAATTCCCTGCAGCATATCCTAATCGCCATCCTGTCATAGCATAGGCCTTTGAAAAGCCATTGACTACAATGGTTCTTTCCTGCATCCCCGGCAAGCTGGCAAATGAAATGTGTGAACCTTCATAGTTTAATTCCGAATAAATCTCATCTGATAAGACAATAATATTAGTATCTCTTATTACATCTGCAATAGCTTCTAAATCCTCTTTCTTCATAATTCCGCCGGTAGGATTGTTAGGATACGGCAATACTAATAATTTTGTTTTAGAAGTAATCTTCTCCTTTAAATCTTCCGGCATTAATTTAAACTGATTCTCTGCTTTTGTAACAATAGGTACCGGAGTACCTCCTGCTAGTATTGTACAAGGCTTATAACAGACAAAGCTTGGCTCAGGAATAAGCACTTCATCTCCTGAAGAAATCAAAGCCCTAACTGCTAAGTCAATCGCTTCACTACCACCAACAGTAACAACAATCTCATCTTTAGAATCATAATTAATATGAAATCTCCTGGATAGATAAGCGGAAATTTCTCTTCTAAGCTCTATAAGTCCCCAGTTAGAAGTATAATATGTCTGTCCTTTCTCAAGAGAATATATCCCTGCTTCTCTGATTGACCATGGTGTAACAAAATCAGGCTCACCAACACCTAATGATATGGCATCTTCTATTTCTGTCAAAATATCAAAAAACTTTCTGATTCCGGAAGGCTGAACATCTTTAACTGCTGACGAAAGCATCTCCTCAAACTTCATAGCGTAATCACCTGCCTATTATCTTTTTCTTTCTCATCAAATATTACGCCCTCATCTTTATACTTTTTTAATACGAAATGAGTTGCTGTACTCATTACCGATTCCATGGGTGCCAATTTCTCTGCAACAAAGAGTGCAACCTCTTTCATCGTTCGTCCCTCAATAACGACAGTAAGATCAAATCCGCCTGACATTAAATAAACTGCTGTTACCTGTGGATATTTATAGATTCTTTCTGCCACCTTGTCAAAACCTTCTCCTCTTTGGGGCGTTACTTTAACTTCAATAAGTGCTGTAACAAATTCTTTCTCTGTCTTCTCCCAGTTGATAAGTGTCTTATATCTTAAAATAATTTGCCGCTCTTCCATGGATTTTATCGCGGCCTTCACATCTTCAACATCTCTATTAAGCATTATTCCAATTTGTTCTGGTGTAATCCTGTTATCTTTTTCTAATATTTCAAGTATTCTCTCCATGATAAATCCTCCTTTTTCACTCCGGAAATATAGTTATTGTACATTATATAATTATATTCAAAAAAATGCTATATATAATTAAAAAAAGCACGAATACAGACACCTTGATTTAAAATCGACCAAGATCCCTGTTTTCATGCCTTTAGTAGTCTTTTCCTGATATTATTACTCTGCCGCATCCATTTCTTCTATAGCAGCAGCAGCTTCGTCTTCCGCATCATTTCCACTATCGACAATCTCCATGAGCTGCATCTCATACTTCTTAATTCTACTCATTGCTTCAATTCTGAGGTCTTTCAGTTCTTTCTTCACCTTTTCCAGCTCATCATTATATTCATCTATCTCACCTTGAAGCTTATTCTTTCTTTGTTCTGCTTCCTCTATTGCGTCATCAATAATATTTTTTGCTTGTTCTTCTGCTTTAATGATAGCGTTAGCAATATATGTACGTCCACCTTCAATAGCATGGAGCTTTCCTGTTAATTCTTCTATCTGCTTCTTTAGATCCTGATTATTGCTTCGCAAATCGGCAAGTTCATCATCCTTAGTTTTTATCTGCTCTTCTAAATCTTTTGCCAGTTTCTCTATGAAATTATAAACATCCTGCTTTTTATAACCAAATAAGCTGCCTCTAAATCTTTTTTCTCCTGCCATCTCGATTCCTCCAAGCATAAAAATTTTTCCATTATATATATTCCATATAGCTTTATCAAAATCCTCCTTTATATAACAAATTTTTTAATATCAACAAATAAAAACCATGGGACTGATATCTTGATTTCAAAATAATCAATGTATCTGTACCCATGGTTCTTGTTTTGTAAATGTAAGTTTATATATTTCTTTCAATCATCGCTGCAAGGTCTTCTTTAGACTTTACGCCTACCACTTTATCAACAACATCACCATTCTTAAAAAGCATAATGGTTGGTATGCTCATCACTCTGAATTGTGCTGCAAGATCTCTCTGTTCATCTACATTAAGCTTGCCAACCTTCGCTTTACCATCAAAATCGTTAGCCAATTCATCAATGACCGGAGCCACCATGCGGCAAGGTCCACACCAACTTGCCCAAAAATCAACTAATACAGGAGTATCAGACCCCTTTACCTCCTGTTCAAAATTATCATTTGTAATCGTTAATACCTTTTCACTTGCCATGATAAATCACTCCTATCTTTTTCTTATATTTTATTTATACCAACTACATTAAATTTCAAACTACTTAATAAACTTCAAAACTATATCAATTAATTCATCCAGTGTTTCTTGTTTATCCTCAGTCTTAATAGCGTTTCTTATACAACTTTTGGAATGGTTTTCAAGAATTAATCCTCCAACTTTATTTATTGCAGCTCTTACTGCAGCGACTTGAATAAGAACATCTGCACAATACTTTTCCTCTTCGACCATTCTATGGACTCCTTTTACCTGTCCCTCAATCCTTTTAAGCCTTCTAAGTATATCTTCCTTAGTATTTTCATTGTGCTCCATCCCTATCCTCCCGCAATACCCTCAAGGGGTATTTTTATTTACAGTATAATCCTATTTCATTTACTTGTCAATAATATTATTCCAAAAACTCAAAAAAAAATTAGGAATTGTTATACAACCCTAATTTTTATCTTTCTACTCTTCTTTGAATAATGCAGTACTTAAGTATCTTTCACCTGTATCTGGTGCTACTACTACTACCCTCTTACCTTTGCCAAGTTTTTTTCCTATTTGCAGCGCTGCATAAACGGCTGCTCCACAGGAAATCCCCACCAAAATACCTTCTTCAGATGCGAGCCTTCTTGCAGTACTTAATGCATTCTCATCTGCGACCTTCATAATTTCATCTATTACCTTCGTATTGAGTACGCCAGGAATAAATCCGGCACCGATACCTTGTATTTTATGAGGTCCCGGTTTCCCTCCCGAAAGAACCGGAGAGTTATCCGGCTCTACTGCAAACACCTTTACAGAAGGTATCTTATCCTTAAGCACCTCTCCTACACCGGTCAAGGTTCCTCCGGTTCCAACTCCGGCAACAAAGGCATCTATTTTCCCTTCCGTTTGGGCAAGTATTTCTACTGCAGTTGTTTTTTTATGAATTGCAGGATTTGCAGAATTTTCAAACTGCTGAGGCATAAAATACCCCTCATTATTTTTCACTAATTCTTCTGCTTTGCTGATGGCACCTTTCATTCCTTCCAATCCTGGAGTCAATATGATTTCTGCACCATAAGCTTTAAGCAAAACTCTTCTTTCAATGCTCATTGTTTCAGGCATTGTCAATATTACTTTATATCCTTTTGCCGCACCTACCATAGCAAGTCCAATTCCTGTATTCCCGCTAGTTGGTTCTACGATAACAGAACCTGATTTCAACAGCCCTTTTTCTTCCGCATCTTCTATCATATTCAGTGCAATCCTGTCCTTCACACTGCTGCCAGGATTAAACGCTTCCAGCTTTAACAGTACCTCTGCACTCTCCTCACCTACGAGACGATGCAGTCTTACCATTGGTGTCTGACCAATCAACTCATAAATATAATTTGCAATACGCATCAAAAAACCTCCTTATAATTCATATAATCCTTATCGGAATTAATGGTTTTATTATATGCTAAATCATACTGATATGTCAATAAATATATGAACACTTAATATCAAAGAGTTCTTTGTTCTCTCTATCTGCCATTCACTATTTGCAACTCATTTCTTCATACATAATTCAAAGCGACTAATACACAAGCTTGAACAGTATTTATTCCCTTTTGTTCTGCTAATTGGAGAAGTTCATCATTTACCGTTCCAGGCTGCAGCCAGATATTTTTAATTCCTAGCTTTGCTGCTTCCTCTACGGTTTTTATTCCATGCTTAGGAGCTACCACCATATCAATAACATCAGGCAGTTCGGGCAGTTCTTGCAAATTTGAATAGCATTTATCTCCTTCAATTTCCGAATAATTCGGATTAATAGGATAAACCATATAACCTTTGCTTTTTAACTTTTTATAAATCTTATATCCATACTTCTCATGATTTTCTGTTGCACCTACTACAGCCCACTTTTTTAGTTTTAAAAGTTCTTCTTCCTTCATTAATATCACCTCATTATATTTAATTTGTTGTTCGAAACCATTGAAAAAGTCAATTAATATAATAAATATCTCAAAATGTCATTCTGAGCGCAGCGAAGAATCTTAGTATATAGGCAGCTTTAAAGATTCTTCATTACACTTTGTTTCATTCAGAATGACATAAGGCGGACTTTTTTAGCATTTTCTCATGATTTATAGTTCACAATACATTATGTATTTTCCGCTACAAGTTTTCCTTGTTCATCAGTAGCTATATATTTTGTATCTGTCTTTTCTATATCTACCCTTCCACTTGTTACATCAATCATATTGTTTATAAATTGTTCTGTCAATTGTGTATGTACCAATACCTGAATAGCAACATCTTCTTGGTAAATAATCTCTTCAATAATATGTCCATCACCGACAATTTCATTCTGTATTTTTCCTAACAAAGTATAATCTGATCTTATTGTGATACAATCACATAAACGCATAGTTATAATACCGGCAGCAATCAACCCCTCCTTGGCACTTTTCCCATAAGCCCTCACCAGACCTCCTGCTCCTAAAAGTGTACCTCCAAAATATCGAGTTACTACTACCACCACATCCTGAAGCTGTTCTTTTTTTATGATTTCAAGGGTAGGAATACCTGCCGTTCCTGATGGTTCTCCATCATCACTATACCGTTGAACATAATTACTGCCTATGATATAAGCGTATACATTGTGAGTAGCATCCCAATATTTAGACTTTAACTCTGAAATGAATTTCACTGCCTCTTGCTCAGAGGCAACCGGTTTCACGCTGGCAATAAACCGAGATTTCTTCTCTACTATTTCTGCTGCACCAAGCTTATTGACAGTCTTATATTCTATATGCTGTTCATCCCTCACCTTTCAACTATCACTCCCCACAACATACTTTTTTAATCTTCCAAACATGATGCTATCCACATAAATATCCATGATTGTACCATTCTCAGCATATTCTTCATTTAGCACATCACATTCTTCATGTACCTGTGAAACCATATTCCCTTCCCAATAGGGAATACAAACTCTTATTTTTGTTTTTTTCCCTGGAACTACATCTTCTAATATCTCTAATAGCTTATCTATCCCTTTTCCGGTGAGAGCAGATATCTCTATACTCCTATTCGCTTCCTCCCTTGCTTCCGGCAGCCGCAAATCATCTCGTTTTAAGTCAATTTTATTATAAACAGTAATGATCGGCTTATTTTCAGCACCTAATTCATTTAAAAGATTGTTTACAACGGCTATATGCTGCTCAATCTCTTCACTGCTGCTGTCTACAACATGTATCAGTACATCCGCTAATACTGCTTCTTCCAAGGTTGACTTAAAGGCCTCAATCAAATGATGCGGCAGCTTTCTGATAAAACCAACCGTATCTACCAGTAAAACTTTTCGTCCATCTGAAAGCTCAATACTTCTCGCAGTAGGGTCAAGAGTGGCAAACAGTTTATCCTCTACTAAGACATCTGCATTGGTTAGGATATTCAATAAGGATGATTTGCCTGCATTTGTATACCCCACCAATGCCGCTACAGGTATTCCTTCTTTCTTCCTTCTGCTTCTCAACAATTCTCTGTGCTTTTTAATCTCTTTCAATTCCTTTTCCAAATGTCCGATACGACTTCTTATATGTCTCCTATCTGTTTCAAGCTTTGTTTCACCGGGTCCACGCGTTCCTATCCCTCCGCCAAGTCTTGAAAGGGATGCACCTATACCTATCAACCTGGGAATCATATATTTTAATTGAGCAAGTTCAACTTGTATCTTCCCTTCTTTCGTTAATGCCCTCGCTGCAAAGATATCCAGTATCAGCATACTGCGGTCAATAACCGTTTTGCCCGTAAGTTTTTCAAGATTCCGAACCTGAGAACCGGTCAACTCGTCATCAAAGATGACTATATCCGCATCCAATGTTTCACAGGCAGCTTTAAGTTCTTCCACCTTTCCTTCTCCGATATAAGTTGACGACTCTATATAAGATTTATTCTGCAACAAAGAGCCTACAACCTCTGCACCGGCTGTATCGACTAATCTGCCTAGTTCTTCCAATGATTGCTCATTAGTATCCTCAATCACATTTTTACTACCTGTATGCACCCCTGCCAGCACAACACGTTCTTTTCTTTCACTAGTATTCGTATATTCCATAAACCCTCCATCTCTTTGAATTGAGAATTAATAATATTATTTTCATAATTTTTCAATACATACAGCTATAGGTGGACAATGAATCTGATTGATAAACTGATGCATCAAAACAGAATATCTTCTGTAATCTAATGCTTGTAAAAACTCCATCACCGCATTCTTTTCTTCAAATCCACTATCACCGCCATGATAGATGACAATCGCCACAATACCATGAGACAGTAATAAATCCAGACTTTTTGAAATCGCTGCTATGGTTGTTTCGGCTTTTGTATGAATGGCATGGTCACCACCCGGAAGATATCCAAGGTTAAACATCACAGCCTTGATCCCTGTTCCTACATATTGATCAATATTCTGATGACCAGCCTTGATTAACGTGACCCTTTCAATCATCTCTTCCGCTTGCAGCCTTTGCCTAGTATTTTCAAGAGCAAACCTCTGAACATCAAAACTGTAAACATGACCGAGTTCACCTACCAGCTTAGCTAGAAATAACGTATCACTTCCATTCCCCGCTGTAGCATCTACTACTATGTCACCAGCACGCACCACCTTTCCCACAATCTCATGAGAAATACCCAGTGAATTCTTAAGTATCTTCACTCTCCTATCACTCCGCTCTGCATAATTTTAATCCCAATTTTATTCTGTTGCTTTCCAATATAATTTTCCATTCTCAAAATAGTAATGTATTATGTTAGCATTAGCCATATATGATAAGTATGCAGATATAGATGCTGAAAGCAGCGGATATTGTATCATATTTAGGTTGATATTCTTATCTGCAACAAATGTGGAAAGCAATTCTTCTCTTGTGATTGGCTGACGCAGTTTAAATACCTGGGGACGTGCCTGTTCATCCGTTCCTCTTTTTCTATCATCTAAACTAAATTCTTCAAATTCTAATTCCTTATGGAGTTCTATAAACATTTCTTTACTGGCTTTTCCATTATCTGATAACACACTCATTAACAGATCGGCAATGAATCCCTAAGTAATCAAAGCATTCGGTTTTTATTTTTTATAAATAAAATCTCACCAAGTTTTGCACCTGCACAATCAGCTACAAGATCACATTTTGCCCTTAAAACAAAGAACGTTTTATCACCTGCAAACTCACTTCCCTCAAGCGACTCAAAATTTGCTTGTCCCTTTGAGATAACTAAGTCTGCTTCTTTAAAGCGTTTAATAAATTCTTTTGAACATCTATGTATTACTGTGCCCAGAAAATTCGCACCATTAGTGATTACTTCAGCAATCTGATTCATTCCTGTTTCAATAGCATCTTCCATGGTAGCATCATTGAGAATTGGTCCATTCTTCACCACATATACAACATTCTTGTTATACCCTTTTAAAGCATGAACCAACAATTTATCAAATACGATTTCTCCGCTGTTATCACCAAGAATCATGATGTTTTGAGCCGCTTGAAGCCAGTGCTTGAATTCATCGTAATCACAATGATCAAATTCCTTGCTCGTAATCTCATTAAGTGCTATATTAATATCAAAATCAGGCGTTATTCCCATATCAATGATATTTCCGGCAACCGATATCTTGAAAGAAGTTAAGAGAGGATCATTTGACTTTTTTACCAATTGCGCCAGTTTATCATATAACTTTATCGCCAACTCATTTGATTCTTTCTTAGCTTGTTTAAATGGGTCTTCTACCTTTAGACCCTTATATGCTTCAAGAAGTACAAGAGTAGAATTCTCTGCAGGAGAAGCCCCTGAATTCAATTCCGGTATAATTTTCATTGCATGATAAAATGCGTCTTTTGCTTTATCTTGATTAAAATTACTTGCTTTTACTGCAGATAATACCTGCTTCAAGTAACATGGTATACACTCTATTTTAACCTTCAAATTTACAACTCCTTAGAATCAAAGTAGAATCAAAGGGTCTGATTCCTCAATTACTTTCAAATGATTGTAGAGGTTTACTCTCTAAAATACTTTCCACTTCCTGGTATCCTGTCGGTGTCATTTTAGTAAAACGAGATAAAATTTCTTCATCAACAGCAAATTTATGGCTGACATTTTGAATCTCTGTATGTACAGTATCACGTGCCTGTTTTTGCACATATGATCTTTTTCTGTAAATAAACGCGCAATAATAGGCATGTCCCCATATGTCTTATATGCAAAACTGCTATTATATACTTATTTCTCTGTTTGAGCTGCAACTAATCTTATTGCTCCAAATTTTTCCCTTAAACGCGGTTTTTCAATTTTGCCGGTAGGATTACGCGGGACTTTATCAAAAATGATTTTTCGCGGACGTTTATAACGCGGCATTGGAGTACAGAATGTCTTTATTTCTTCTTCTGTGCATTTGCAGCCCGGTTTTAGTTCTATGATAGCAGCGGCTATTTCACCCAGACGCTCATCCGGCAATCCTATTACTGCTACATCCTTAATTGCATCATGCGCACGGAGAAAATCTTCAATCTGTACCGGATATAAATTCTCTCCACCGCTGATAATCACATCTTTTTTTCGGTCAACTAAATAAATAAAACCATCTTCATCCATCCGTGCCATATCTCCGGTAAGTAACCAGCCATCCTTTATCACTGCTGCAGTCGCTTCCGGGTCATTATAGTAGCATTTCATCACACCCGGTCCCTTGACAGCTAATTCTCCTACTTGTCCTTGAGTTACAGGATATCCATTCATGTCGGCAATCTTGACTTCCCAATTACAACCCGGTATTCCGATTGCTCCGACTTTATGGAGGTTTTCAGTACCTAGATGGACACATCCGGGACCGATAGATTCACTCAAACCATAGTTTGTATCATAAAGATGGTTGGGAAAATACTTTTTCCAGCGGTGAATTAAACTGGGCGGAACCGGCTGAGCACCTATATGCATTAGCCTCCACTGAGAAAGGTTATAATCTTCCAGTTTCACTTCTCCTCTTTCAATGGCATCCAAAATATCCTGTGCCCAAGGAACCAAAAGCCAAACGATGGTAATTTTTTCTTCAGAGATTGTTCTAAGTATCCATTCCGGTTTAATTCCGCGAAGCAATACGGCTTTGCTTCCCGAGAGCAAGCTTCCGAACCAATGCATCTTGGCGCCGGTATGATAAAGCGGCGGAATGCATAAAAAATTATCTTCACGATTTTGACCGTGATGTTTATTTTCCGTATAACATGCCGATATCAAACTTTGATGCGTATGTAAGATCGCTTTTGGGAATCCCGTAGTTCCCGATGAGAAATATATTGCTGCCTCATCTTCCTCCGCAAGTTTAATCTGCGGAGCTTCGGATGAACAATTAGCAGTGAGACGGTCATAGTTTTCAGCAAAAGTAGGGCGATTTTCCCCTGCAAAAAAAAGTGTTTTTACCCTAGGTATTTGATCAAAAATTGTTTCCAACCGACCGATAAATTCCGGTCCGAAAATCAAGGCACTGGTTTCAGATAAATCCAAACAATATTTTATTTCTTCAGCTGTATAGCGAAAATTTAATGGTACTGCGATAGCACCGGTCTTTAGTATTCCAAAATAAATCGGCAGCCAATCCAGACAATTCATTAAAAGAATAGCCACCTTATTCCCTTTTTTTATTCCTCTTTTCAGCAATAGATTTGCCATCCGATTTGATTTTTCATCAAAAACACGCCAAGTCATTTCCCGCCGGTATTCACCTGCCGGGTTGTTTTCAATCAGTTCATACTCACGCCAGATGATATTATGGCTTTCCTGCAGATCCAAGTTAATTTCAGTTAGACACGTCTCCTGTCCATACATTTCAGCATTGCGCGATAATATTTCCGTTATAATCATTTTAACCTTCCTCCCATTCTACCAACTCATAAAATATATTATTGTATATTTAAAAACAAATACCCATACTACATAAAAACAATAAGACCTACACTAAATTATAAAGCAATATAATCAGTTAATCAATACACGGTAAAATCAAAAAGGATTCACTTGTTTTTAATTATAGCTCTAGGTGCATTTTTATTGAACGTAAAGCAAGCTGTAATCTTAAAATAAAAAATTTCTGGAAAGAAGATAACTTATCAAAGGAGCAGCATTGTCCCTTGTAACAAAAGGCATTTTCAGTGCGTAGTATACATAATAAGAATACAGAAAGAAGGGATTCTTTATGCCGAATGGGCAGTGTCCTGCAAATCATTACCCTTATGTCATACAGCCGGGCGATACCTTGTATAGAATTGGAAATAGGCTTGGAGTCAGCGTGTCAAGGATAATTGCATCAAATCCCGGAATAGATCCTTATTACCTCAGAATCAGCCAAGTTTTATGCATACCCGCTTGTCTGCCTAATCATACCACCAGAATTATTCAAGCAGGGGATACTTTATATAAGATTGCACAAGAATATAATGTAAGTGTTGAAAGTATTTTAAGAGCAAATCTGGGGGTGGACCCTTACTATCTTAGAGTTGGTCAGATTTTATGCATACCATTAGGATGTCCTTCCGGATATTCAGCTTATACGGTCAAGAGCGGAGATACGCTTTCAGCAATTGCCGTCAGATATTCAATAACCGTTCAAGCTTTACTGGCAACCAACCCGCAAATAACAAATCCAAATGTAATCACGGTCGGACAAACGCTTTGCGTGCCGGTAGTTGATTCGATAAGAGAGCAAATAATGGGAATGGCCTTAGATGAAAAAATCGGTCAAATGCTGATAGTCGGATTTAACGGATATGCAGTGAATGACCCTATAAGAACAATGATTAGAAACTATCATGTTGGCGGTATTATTTTGTATGGTTATAATGTAGAAAATTCAAGTCAGCTGTTAGCTTTAATCAATACATTAAAAAGGGTAAACGCAATAAATGAAATACCGCTATTTATATCTGTCGATGTAGAAGGCGGAAGAGTAAGCAGGATGCCTGCAGAGCTTAGAAAACTTCCGACTAGTGCAGCAATCGGCAGGATAAATAGTGAAAATCTTTCCTATGGAATTGGAAATGTCATTGCTGAAGAATTAAAAGCCTTTGGTTTTAATATGGATTTTTCACCTGTTTTAGATATAAACAGCAATCCTCTAAATCCTGTAATTGGAGACAGGGCTTTTGGTTCTAATGCAGAAATCGTAAGCAGATTAGGTGTACAGACTATGATAGGCATCCGGTCAGGCGGAGTAATTCCTGTTGTGAAGCATTTCCCCGGACATGGAGATACATCTGTTGATTCTCATATAGGATTGCCCTCTGTTAACCACGATTTAAACAGACTTAGAAACTTTGAACTTATTCCGTTTGAACAAGCGATTAGAAATGGTGCAGATGCAGTAATGGTTGCACATATCTTATTGAATAGAATAGATCAGGCTAATCCTGCTTCATTATCACGAATTGTGATTACAGATATTTTAAGAACTCAATTAAATTTCAATGGTGTAGTAATTACAGATGATATGACCATGGGTGCCATTGCTCAAAATTTTGAAATAGGCAATGCAGCGGTCAAAGCTGTAAATGCAGGAAGCGACATCGTTTTGGTAAGCCGCGGCTATGATAATGAGGTAAGAGTCATCAATGCTTTGAAAAACGCAGTGCAAAACGGTACGATCTCTCAACAGAGGATAGACGAAAGTATATATAGGATATTGAGATTAAAACAAAAGTACGATATAAATGATAATATCATAAGCTCAATTGATATTATCAGAATCAACAATAGAATTACTGCTATTTTAGATGATTATAACTTATCAACAGAGTAAGGATGCTATAAACAGCTTGAACAAAAAGAAATCTTTGTCTTCTTCAAAAATATTTTGTCTGCTCATTCCTCTAAAAAAAGCATGATTAACCCAGTTTGGCTGAATTGACATGCTTGCCTTCCCACCTTCTCATCAGCTAACTAGATTGTACCACATTTTTTTATAAACTATCAATTAAAATCTAACAGTTTAGTTATATTTCATTCTGTTTGATTGTCAACCTTGACATTTGGGGTACGTCCGAACCCACCGAAAAAGCCCGTCTTGTGTCATTCTGAATAAAACGAAGTAAAATGAAGAATCTTTAAAGTTTCTTAAGTGCTAAAATCCTTCACTTGCGTTCAGGATAACATTTCGAGTTTCTTTTACTTAAGTATACTTTTTCAGTGGCTTCAGTACCTCCTTGTTTGTCACCTTTCCTATTAATATATTATTTTTAAATTCCTATTCAAATGATAGACATTAATTACTTTGATAAAGTTTCAAAATAAAAACCAGTTTTTAAAATATCTACACTTATTGACTATCTGACTTATAATGCTCATTCGGTTGAATAGGATTACTTTCTAGAATATCTTCCACTCCTTCATACCCTTCTGGAAATGCATAATTATAACGAGCAGGTAGTGCAAAAATAAATTTTGCATTACGTCCTAATTCACTTGGCCCCATAGGTGCGCCACCTATATGGAATTCTTGATTTTGTAGTGAATTCCATTGGTCTAAAGTAAATATCATAATCGGAATGTCTTGTCGCTGTTTTTCAATAGTCCACTCAGGATGTCTAATATAAATCAGCGGACCTTTTTCAATAGCTTTACTATCCTCTAAGTCTTCTATAGATAGACCTTTCCATTGATCAGTCACAACTTTATAATCTTTCCACGTATCCGGTAATGAAAAATCAAATCCATATTGAGTATCCTTATAAACGACTCCATTAGCTTCGTTATAGTCTCCTAGTATAACATCGTCAATAAGCCAACTATCATTAATTTTTTTCACTATAAGTATACTCAGTTTTTTCGCTGCAACCCCGCCACTTTCTTTTTCTGTGCTAGTTATTTCAATTATTTCACCATTGACTTTATATTCATTTTCTGATGTCTTTTCAATCATTGCAATTTCTATTCGGTCAGGCCATGGACTTGAAGTTAGTCTTCCTGGAGCATTTGTTGGATCACTGATCCATTTGTCAAGTAATGTTTGTGATACAAAGTCACTATAATTCTCCTGCATACTTTTCTGAAGTATATCTTTGGGAGCCTGTAGTGATACCATTTGAAGCTTTAATCCAAAACTCTCTACTATATTTCTTACTGCTTTTTTATCAGTTTCATTTTCTTGCTGCAATACATCATTATATTGTTCTTGTTCATTGTCGGCTTTATTTTTTTGACTTAATAGAATGCTGCCTATTTCAGGACTTACAATGCAATATGTCTTGTGTTCACCATTCACTTCTCCTGACATGATGACATAATCTTTGGAACCAAAGCTTGTCAATTGAATACTGCTTCCATCATTTAATGCTATTTTTATATTATTCCCTGCCAGCATTTCAATGTATGCTCCATTATATGTTGGACTTGTATTTAAATGATTAATTAGCTCTTTTATTTCTTCGGTTGAAAAAGTCTTTATTTCTTCTTGCATTAAACTATATAATTTCATTTCTTTAATTGAATCGATAGAGATAGCTTTCCCCATTTCCTTCAATGATTCACCAATATTATCTTTGATTGCATTATCAACATCCTGTTGTGCGTCTGCCAAATCCCCTTGAAGTTGCTTTATATCTCCTTTATGAAATCTAGCAACAGCATTTGGATATGTTAAAGCTTGTGTAACAAAACTGTTTTTATCCGGCGAGTTTAATACCGCATAGACATATGCTGTACCCGGTGTCACTTCGGTAATACTATCTATTTTAGCACTATATCCGCCTGTTGGTTTTTCACCGGCTGATACCAATACGTATATCCATTCTCCATCAATGAGATTATAAATACCTTCTTGTTTAGAATTGTCTTGATACCATTTTGATAAAGAGTCGTTCTCCTCAATAAGTTTGCGTTCCACTTTTTCAAAATCTATTATTCTTTCGACACTAATACTATCGTCCTTACTTTCGGTATGAACAATCATCGTGTTTGATGCTTCATCCCATTCTACTGTAGCTTCTAAAGCTTCGGCAACAAACCGTCCTGGAATGAATGTGCGGTTACCCACAATATTAGATGGCACATCTAATTGGATGATTTCTTCATTTGATATTCCATCTTTATTTCTTATTACCTTTGCTGTAGCTTCTCCAATAACTAATTCAATACTTATATCATCTGTATGTACTTTAACAGTCTTCTGCTCAGCATACCATTCAACTTCTGCTCCTAATTTCTCCATAACTGCCCTCAATGGTATTAATGTACGGTTATTTTCTATAAATGGCTCTGCATCTAATTCAAGTACCTCACCATTTATTTGGATTCCGATTGCCTTATTTCCTTGTACAAAATTAGAATTATAGCTGCCAGTTGCTTCATCAACAATAGCTAACGGCAACGCAACAGCCTGTATACCTTTAACAACCTTTACCTTTTCCTTGCCGAATATATTATATAGATAATTAGCATTATCCTCATTATATGGCAAGATGCCTATCTCAACATAACCATTCAGCAGTCCTGTATTGGTTACCTTAAAACCTGTATCAGCAATATCTTCAGCATGAGTTTGAAAAATATATTGATCAATCTCTCTTTGCTTTTCTAATAGTTGATTTTCAACACCGGCTTCTAAACTTACAGGTACTTCGTTTAGTGCAATGGTCCTTGGCATTGCCCAAACTGAACTTGTAGAAATAATTGAGCAACATAAACCTACTGCAGCCACTTTTCTAAAATTAAATTTATTCATAACTATAATTCCTCCTCTAAACCGTTCATATAATGAACCTTTTTTATGTGATTCAGTACTAATGTATTATTCACATTTGCTTCATTATCTGTATATACAGACGCATATATTTTATAAAAGTTCCGTATTTGTCATTGTTATGAATACCCCTCTGCAAAAGGGCACACCTAACTAAGAGTGGTTCAATTACCACCCTAAAACTGTGGCAATGAGCCCTATATAATTTAAGTAGCCAATGAAACGGGAACTGACACAC
>JBFWMP010000046.1:0-17376 GCA_050251575.1 Clostridia bacterium | reverse complement strand
CTTGTTAACCGATATAAGAAGCTGATATATACCGTAGTTTATCGAATACTCAACGACAAGGAAGAAGCAAGTGATATTGCCCAGGAGGTATTTATAAAGTTATTCCTTTCACTGGATAAATATAATCCTGAATATAAATTTTCTACGTGGTCTGCAAAGGTTGCTACTAATCTTTGCTTGGATAAGCTGAGGAAGAAAAAGATTGATATAATGTCAGTAGACGATATGGTTTATGAACCGGGAGATGAAGAAAATCCGGAGACTACATATTTGAGAAATGAGAGAGCAATGAAGATAGAGAAGGCTATTCAATCTTTGCCGGAAAAATATAAAATACCTATAATATTATTTCATCAGCAGGGTTTCTCTTATGATGAGATTTGTAAGGTATTGGATGAACCATTAAGCATTGTCAAAAATCGCTTGCACAGAGCAAGGCATATGCTAAGGGATAAGCTGTATGCAATAAGGAAGGAGGAAGTGCTATGAACTGTGGTGAAGTGAATGAGATGATGATGAGATACTTTGATGGTGGAATAAATGATATTGATTGCTATTATTTCAAACTACACTTAAAGAGCTGTCCTGTTTGCTCGAAGCAGTATGCGATTTTATCTGAAGCTATAAGCTATATGGAGTTGCAGCCATTGCTAGAGCCTCCGGAAGATTTTGAAAAATGTGTAATGAACTTGGTGGGTCGAGCTTCAGCACCTAAAAAGAATTTTCTGCGCATACCTATGAGTATAGGTTATTTACTGGTTAGTGTTCTACTTCTGATGCTTACTACTATTACAATATTATTTATGCATAGTCTTCCAACTATTGATTTGGTTCGTATGATTATGAATAATGGACTTAGCATAGAGATACTCAATAGTATCTTATTAACCGTCGAGGATTGTTATAGGGCTGTAATGATTCTTTGTAATTCAGCCTTTGACATCTATTATATTTTATTTAAAAATTACTATGATATAGTTTTTTCTCTAGCTGCTATAATAGTGATTGGCTATTCAATGAGAACGAAAGTGGTAAGACATCATCAATAGGGGGAAATGGCAGGTGGGAGTTAATATGAAGCTTATTATTAAAGCCGGAGTTGTAGGTATCCTTTTTTTATTTATGACAAGCAATGTTCTAGCTGCTGTAGGTCTTGAAGATAAGGTTAGCATATTTGGCAGTGTCAACATGGAGAAGCCTGTAAATGGCAGTGTTGTCGCCGTATTTGGAAGTGTAAATGCAGGATATGATGTGAGTGGAGATATTGTGACTATACTTGGCAGTGCCAATATACAGTCTAAAGTATCCGGCGATGTTGTCGCAATATTCGGAAGCGTAACACTGGGACCACAGGCAGATGTCAATGGAGATGTTGTTTCTATCGGACCCGGTGGAATCAAAAGGGATTCAGGTTCAAAAATACAAGGTGATTCTGTAGGAATAAATATCGGCAGTTTAGATTTATCTAGATTTAAAATACATTTTCCATCATTAGGGCTTTTAGGTAATGTTGGATTCATTATTATTTCACTGCTTGCATTATTTGCTATTATTGTTTCCGGTGAAAGAGTGAAAAATATGGCTGAGTGCGTGGAAGACAATATTATTCGCAAGGTATTGGTTGGAGTAATAATACTTTTTTGTTTTCCGATAATTAGTATATTCTCAGCACTTACTATTATAGGCTTGCCGATAGCAGTGATATTTTTCGGAATAGCTTTTGTTCTTGGATTTGCAGCAATGCTTATCTATACAGGCAGAAAGATATTAGAGCTATTTAACGGCAGCTCGAATATTTATGGAGAGTTTATTACGGGTGCTGCCATTTTTGCTGTTATCATGTCAACAGTCCATTTTTCAGGATGGATTAGTATTGCTTTAGTGACTGTCTCTCTTGGAATATGTTTTGATACAAGATTTGGTAAGAAAACCAGTAGAATTAGTATTTGACATTATATTACACGTACATTAAGACTTTATGAATAAACTGTGAACATTGCTGGAAAGTGTTGATATTACTTTGTTTTTTCTATAGAATATAGTTAAATACAGTATCTTATCAACGCCTCCTAATAATTTATAATATATTTTTTAGGCACAGAATATGTTTTCTGTGCTTTTTGCTGTCTGTTGGAGGATTTATTGTATCTATATTACTGTCTCCAAATAATATAGATTTTAATGGATGGTGGATATTGGGTAGACATATAGCTTGTAACATAATATAATATTTATAGTATATTCTCATTAATGATGGTGCTGTCAAAAGGAGTAGAAAATGTTTAAGTTAGGCAAACTAATATTTGGGGTTATAATAATAATGGCATTAGTCTTTGATTTTGCCGTGGCAGATACTGATTTAAATAGCAGCAAGCCTAGTGACATAATTGAGCAAGATGTGCAAGTACCCGTATTATTATATCATAATATCATGGATGGATTCGATATTGAGCAAAGTTCTGTACATATCAGCCCTGCACTGTTTGAAGAGCACATGATGTTTCTGAAAGATGCAGGCTATCGTACAATTACATTTGATGAATATTATGATTATGTGGCTAGCAGAAAAGAATTGCCTGATAATTCCATAATCATTACTTTTGATGATGGATATTCAAGTAATTATAAATATGCCTATCCCATTTTAAAGCGTATGGATATGAAGGCTACTATTTTTACTATTACAGGGAGAGTCGGTTCTGCAGATGATGTGATTTATCCTCATTTTACATGGGAGCAAGCAAAAGAGATGCAGCAGAGTGGAGTGATTGATATTCAAAGTCATTCAGATCTGCATACTGATATGATGAAAATAAGCACGGGGCGGGTTCAACTGGAATTAAGACATTCAAAATATTTGATTGAAAAGAACTTAGGTAAGGTTTGTGATGTATTTGCCTACCCCTATGGATTATATAGCAGGGAAATACAGGAGATGGCAATCCAAGCAGGATATAAGATGCAAGTCATTGTTGGAGATAAGGGGATAAATGGAAGTGGTGCGAATTTACAGCAGCTCAAAAGGCTGACAGCCTTTGGGAATATGAGCGGCAAGGAATTGCTTGATATGATTCAAATTAATATGGAAGAGAATTAATGCTAGAACATGGACAAGACATTATCAAATGTATATAATAAGCTTTGGATAAGGGTTAAAAGTGTTGAAAGACAGGTGTTGATATGGGGGTGGCCCACAAGACAGCAAAGACGGTATTGATTGTATTGATAATAAATATGTTTTCAAGGGCAGTGGCTCTTGTTGCAAGTTCAATGATTACAGCCTTCTACGGGGCGACAGCCCAGACAAGTGCATATTCATTTGCAATTGTTGTTACAAATACAGTAACAACAGTGATAGGAACAGCACTTACTACAGCGGTCATACCGATATTTATAGAATTAATGGAGAATCGTGGTAAAGAAAGAGCCTATAAATTTATCAATGATACCATAAGCCTTACAGTATTGATGGGCCTTTTGCTTACAGTCGTAGGTGCTGTGGCAGCACCGTATATTGTATCAGGTGTAAGAGAGAGCAGTTTTGAATTTGCTGTATATTCAATCAGACTGATGTTGCCGGCTATTATATTTATCAGCCTTTTTTTTGTATTCAGCGGCGTCTTGCAGGCATCAGGAAAGTTTTATATGGCGGCAATGGTGAGCATACCCAGCAGTTTTATTAATATAGTTTATATTGTTACCATGTCTAATCTGTTTGGTATAAAAGGTTTGGTTGCTGCCACCTTAACAGGCTTTGCCATTCAGGCACTGATACTGATTCCGGCTATGAAAAGAGCCGGATTTGTATTCAGGCTGTCCTTTGATTATAAAAGTGAGGACATCATCAGGATATTTAGGCTGGCAGGACCGGTAATTATAGGAGTGTGTGCTTATCAAATCAATCTATTGACCAATAGCTCTATTGCTATTTCTTATAATAGTGAGAAATATGTTATCTTGAATTATATGCAAAATTTAGGGATACAAGTGATACTCACACTGATCTATGCGATTACTTCTGTGATGTATCCCAAATTAGCAGCATATGCTGCTAGTAAGGATATGGAAGGCTTTAAGAAGAACCTGTCTTTAATTATAAAAGCAGTAGTACTGTTGCTATTGCCTGTAACAGTAGGGTTTATTTTATTAAGTGTTTCGTTGATTGATATTGTTTACGGATATAAAAAGTTTGGCGTTGAAGATGTTCAAATGGGTGCGTCAATATTTTCATTGTATGCAATCGGTATTATAGGGATAGGGTTTAAAGAAATTATAGATAGAGCTTTTTATTCTATAAAAAACACAAAAATTCCTGCTTATAATGGCGTGTTTATCATGGTGGTAAATATCGTATTAAGCTTCATACTGGTACAGTATATGGGACTCAGAGGTATTGCACTTGCTTATTCCATAGCAGCTTTAGCCGGGGGAGCAGCATTGATAATCCTTGTACAAAAGAATATTGGGGGTATCGGACTAGGTAATATCCTAATTATTGCTTTAAAAGCGTTTGCTGCATGTGTTGTGATGGGGTTTGCAGTTATAGCAGTCGGATCTGTATTGCAACTTACGGGTCTGGATTCATCTAAGGTTGGGGAACTCATTTGTTTGATGATACAATCAGGAGTAGGTGCAGTTGTATATGGATTCTGTTTGTATATACTAAAAGTACAGGAGTTCATGACATTAAAAAATATAATTAGATTTTAAAATAGGAAGTGTTAGCAATGGATGTTTCTCTTATTATCCCCGCATATAACGAAGAAAAGCGCATTATTGGAACGATGGAGCATATATTGGAGTTTATGAACAGGCATTTTCATGAGTATGAAGTTCTTGTTATAGATGATGGAAGTACAGATAATACTGTTGAAGTATTGAAAAGATATCATGATTATCCATTAAGGGTATTCAGTCAAGAGACTAACAAAGGAAAGGGACAGGCTATAAAAACAGGTATGCTGCAGGCTAAAGGAAAATATGTTTTTTTCACCGATGCCGATTTGCCATACCCTTTATCCGGTATGATAGAGGCGATAGATATTTTTAGCAAAACTGAAGCTCATTTAGTTCTTGGTTCAAGGGACTTATATAAAGAGAGACCTAGTGCACCTTATCCTTTGCACCGCAGATTGATGTCTAAAGCCTTTTCAATATTTATTAATGGAATACTTGGCTTACGAATTGCAGATACGCAGTGCGGCTTCAAAGGATTTCATCAGAATGCCGTAAAGACTATCTTTCCTCTTGTAACCATTAATGGCTTTGGCTTTGATTTTGAAATGTTATATATTGCGAAGAAGCAGGGTTTGAAAATGGAGCTTATAGCTGTTGACTTAAGCCATTCAGAAGGCTCAAAGGTAAATATTGTATCCGACTCCTTGAAAATGATGGCAAATGCGTTTAAGGTAAGAATAAATGACTGGAGAGGGTATTATGAATCATCGGATTCATACCATTATGTGGAGGGAAAATAATTGAAGAAATATATCAGATTTGGTATTGGGATATTGCTTACAATTTTTTTCCTATACCTTTCCTATAAAAGAGTAGAAGGTCTAGAGTTTTCTAAGATGGCTGCCTATCCGATTAATTATATGTTAGTGCTATCGTCAGTATTATTTTTCTTATTGGCTCAGTGGTTTCGTGCGCTTGCATGGAGCAAGGGATTAAGTATGGAGTTTAATTCGTTGGTTGTTTTTAAAGCAGTGTGCATCGGAAATGCAGTGAATATGGTAATGCCTTTTCGTTTGGGAGAGGTAGCAAGGGTTGCCGTGCTGGGGAAAGGCAAAAGCCGTTCTTATGCAAATGCGGGAGTATGTCTTTTAGCTGAGCGGTTGATTGATATCATTATATTGATTATACTTGCCGTAGCTGCAGTGTTTTTTATTAACTTCAGCCCGAATGTATTAAATAAAATAAGATTAATGAGAAACCTTGTGATTATTGCATCTATTATAGGTTTGTTGATGAGTGGAGTAATCATATGGATGAAATCGGTAGGGTCAGGTATTTTCTCGTGGCTCAGGAACCATGTATGGGGAAGTAAACTGATTAACATTTTAGAGCAGATTCAGGTTTTAAAATCGCCGTTAGCCTTTTTTAGAGCAGGTGCTTTTCTGAGCTTATCTTGGTTCAGTGTTTATATTTGTACGGTACTTGGTATTCTAAGTGTGGGAATTGGAATGGATAAAGTATTACCAAGTGCGTTGGCAGTATTAGTGATGACAAACCTTGCTATGCTGATTCCGGCAGCTCCTGGTGGGATAGGTGTATTCCAATATGCCTGCATCTATTCTTTAGGCTTGCTTGGTGTGAATGGGATTGCAGCAGCCGTGCTTTCTGTACTTTTGCATATAGTTCAGTATGCTGCGTTGCTGCCAATTGGACTATATTTTTTTCTTAGTGAAAAAGTAGTAATTAAAAGCAGGTGATATAGAGTGAATCAGAAGAAGAATATTCTTAATGGTAAAGTGTTTTGGATAACGTTATTAGGGCTGGTAATTCTTAAGTACGGATATTATGGATTTAAATATTATCCTGTCATAGATGATTGGATACAGTATGGGGGATATTCCCTGTATGATCATATATTCAGAGATGTTATATTAAGAATTGGAACCTATACAACAAGACCTATTGCATCTCTTTCTGATCCTTATTTATGGGGGCAGTTATGGGATAATATGTGGGTAGCGTTTTTAATTATAACATTACTTCATTTTATAAGTGCATGGTTGCTGTATAAAGTATTTGAATATAACCGACTACCGATTGGCATGGTATTTTTAGCAATATTCCTGCTGCTTCCGTTGGGAACTGAAGCAACTTATTGGATATCTGCTTCTTCAAGAATTGTAGTAGGTATATTCTTTATGGCGTTATCTCTATATTTTTTGAGTATATATATGCATAGTAATAGTGGAGTGTGGGGAGCGAGGAGTGGGGAGTTAAGGAATAAAAAGTTGTTGCTAACTGGGTTTGCTCTTACTCATCTTATTTCTTTTGGCTACTATGAGCAAGTGATTATTTTGAGTTTTGCCAGCACAGTATTGTTGATTGCTGCTAATTGGATGAGCTTGAAAAGAAAATGGATAGCAGTGATTCCATTTATTAATCTTGGGATTATCGGTGCTTATTACAAGATGTTCGGAGGTACCGGTAATGTTGCACAAAGGGGCAATATGATAGATGGAAACTTTTCAGAGCATTTCAGCAGAGTTATGGATAAGATTTCAGATGTATGGGGACGTTCACACTTACCATTATATCCAAATGGCTTTAATAGAGGCATAAGCCTATTATTTAATAACCATTCATATTTTTACTTATTTCTTATTATATTATTGAGCATATCGGCAGGGGTGCTGGCTTCTCAGGAGAAGTCATATAAGGATATTAAGTTAAACGGGATTAAGATATTTTTAGGATTTGCTTTGTTTTGTGCTCCTTTCGCCATTTATTTTTTATTGAACGATATATGGATAAGCAACCGTAATGCTTTTACATCCTTTATCGGATTAGGACTGTTGGCAGAGGGGATAACCCATATTGTAAATAGAAATAAAATTACCAATATGATTAAGGGTATAGTGATTTGTTACGCAGTATTTATCTTTATGATTGTTAATATTTCAGAGTTGACAGATTATAAAAATGTTAGTCAGATTGATAGGCAAATCAGCAGTAATGTGGTTTCTGCAATAGATGACAATGAATTTTTTGAAGGACGAAAAAAGGTTGTTGTATTTGGCACATTGCCGAAGTATATAGAGCAAAACAGCTATTTTCATGAGCACATTCATAATGTTACCGAGAGTGATTGGGCTTTTACAGGCGGAATAAGAGCTGTTGCAAGAAATGCAAAAATACAGTATGTAAGACCGGTTCATAAGTGGAGTGCTGCTACCTTGGATGACACCATGTGGGGCAGTGATATAATCTTAGGCATAGATAATGAGAGAAATGTTTTCCATTTAAAGCATCGCGAAGGGAACAATGGAGATATTTTGCTGTCTAAGATGAATGGAGAGTATTTTGGGGAGTTACAGAAGCAGGATGATGAGAGGTATGTGCTGGAGGTACCATGAATAGCTGGGAGCTGGGAGCTGGGAGCTTGGGGCCTGGAGGTTAGAAGAAGATCGACCTTCAAATTCAAACATTTGTACTAATTAATATTAAAGATTTTACAATTAAATAAGGAGAAATATTATGATTAGAATATTATATCTATTAAATCATGCCGGCAAGGGGGGGACGGAGCAGTACGTGCGTACACTTACCGAAGCATTTCACGGAAAGAAGGCAGAATGTTTCTTTGCATATAATGAGGAAGGCTTACTTGTGCAGCAAATGCAGAAGAGGGGCATCCAAACATTTAAAATTTATATGAAACATCCTTTTGACCTTGAGGCGGCTAAAAAGTTAAGCGTTTTATGTAAAGAACTTAAAATCAATATTATACATACACAATTTTTAAGAGAAAATTATATCGCAATTTTATCTAGAATATTTAATCCAAAGGTTCAAGTGGTTTATACTAATCACTTTATATTGTATAATAATGCTGTACAAAAGATGACCAATAGACTGCTGACTTCTTTTGAAAAAGCTGCAGCAGCTGTATGCAATAAAGGGAAGGAAGTAATGATTTCTAACGGTATTCCTCAACAAAAAATTAAAGTAATTTTTAATGGGGTAAAGTATGAAGAAGTGGATTCATCAAGGATATCTACTATTAGAGAAGAATTTGGAATAGAAAATGATACGTTTGTGTTTTTGAGTTTGTCGAGGTTTTCTCCCGAGAAAGGACTTGATTTTCTTCTGAAATCAATAGAAAAGCTTAAACAATTTTCACAGGTAAAATTCAAGTGTCTTATGGTAGGAGATGGACCTTTATTTGAAGAAACCAAAAGGTTGGTTGAACAACTTCGACTTGATCAAGATGTGATTTTTACAGGCTTTAGGACAGATGTAGAAAATATTATCATGGGAAGTAATCTTTTTATTAATTCTTCTTCTAACGAGGCATTGAGTTTTGCGATATTAGAGGTGTTAGCAAAGGGGGTGCCGGTAATTGCTACAGATGTAGGGGGGAATAGTGATATTATCAATAAAGAAAATGACTGCGGATTGTTGGTGCCTTTTGGAGATGAGAAGGTTATGGCAGAGGCTATAAACCGTATGATGACGGATAAGGAATTATATGATGGATTTTGTAAAAATGCTCCAAACGTTATAAAAGAAAAATTTAATATTGAAATCATGGTGAAAGAAACATTTGATTTATATGGGAATAGTGGGGAGTGAAGAGTAAAGACCGAAGAGTGGGGAGTAAAGAACCACTTGTTGGATATTTTATGAGTATTTGTAGTTTTTAAAACTAAGTTGTTGGGATTTGATAAGAAAAGGATGGTGTAATATGATTATTGATAATAAAGGAAAGATTTTTGGAAAGATAAATATTATTGATTTAGTGATTGTATTGGTTATAGTTGGAGCGGCAGCAGGTGCATTATATAAATTTGGCAAGGCAAATGTAGGACCTATTGTAAAACAGGAAGATATCATTATTAAGTTTTTCGCTGAGGAAACACCAGATTATGCTGCAAAAGCAGTAAAGGTAGGGGATAGTGCTGCCGATGATAATAAGAATACAGTTTTTGGAAAAGTCATTGACGAACCGCTGATAGATGAGTCTCTTACTTACGGTGTGAATGCACAAGGGCAATATGTGCAATCTCCAAAACCCGGTATGGCGTCAGTTCTTGTGAGTGTACAAGGGAAGGGAACCATAGGAGAAACTGGAGCAATTATTGGCGGTGTCAGTTATGGTGTAGGGCATACGATGGTATTAAGAGTAGGTAAAAGCAAGCTTTGGGTAAAGGTATACGATTTTGCTGAAAAGGAGTAACAGGCTTATGTTCGAAAGTTATATTTTGCAAAAGATAAAAGTATTTATAGCTTGTCTGATAGATTGGTATAGATATAGTGTAACCGAGCAAGTTCTTGTATATACTTCTACAAAATTATCGGCATTTTGCAGTGAGAGCGTCCTGTGTAAGTTTATTGGTAAGGATGAAAGGATATCCGATGCATGGCATGACAGTCTTGTTTTTCGATGGATAGAGGGGCTGATAAAGCTTATTATATCATGTACTAATGAGCTGTATACAGTCATCTTAAAGCTTGGGGAGACAAGCATCTGTTTTAATGGTTATAAAGCCTTTGTCAAATCACAAGGCAAGCTATATATACTTAAATTAATTTGTTTGGCAGCAGTACTTTTCGCAGGTGTGCTTACTCTTTTTATTTCACCGTTAAAAGCGTTTATAATATTGGCAGGGATTATAGCAGCAGCAGTGACCTTTTTGTATTTTGAGATAGGGCTGAGTTTGTTTATCTTTGGTGTGTTTATCATTCCGCATCAATATTGGAATAATCTTTACAGTATTGCAGCTGTAATTTTCTATACGATAGTCTATATAATGAAAGTGGCAGTGAATAAGCAATATTCCTTTAGTATAAAGGTTGTTGATTTTATATTCTTATTATTTGCTTTTAGTGTCAAGCTTTCAACATTGACTTCTATCACCCCGGTAGAAAGCATAAAAACAATGCTCTTTTATGCTGCCTCTCTTTTATTGGTAGTCTTATTAGCAAATAGCATTCATTCAAGAAAAGGTTTGAATTATCTGCTCCTTGCAGTATTTGCTGCAGTACTCCTGACTTCTGCGTATGCTGTTTATCAGGGGATTGTGGGAGTAGAGGTGGACTTGGCTTTAACGGATGTTGAATTGAATCAAGGAATGCCGGGAAGAGTCTATTCAACACTGGAAAATCCCAACAATTATGCAGAATATCTGATACTTTTAGTACCTTTTTGTGTAGCCTATATATTAAACTTACAAAATAAAAATATGCAAATATTCTTTGGGGGAGCGTTATCCATATCTTTTTTAGCATTGGCATTAACCTATTCACGCGCAGGATATGTAGCTTTTGCAATTACTGCATTTGTATTTATTGCTTTAAGGAATTGGAAACTTATCCCTCTTGCATTGGTTGTGGGAATTGTTATGCTTCCTTTTTTGCCTCAATCTATTATGAACAGAATTATGACTATCAGTAATTTTAAGGATTCCTCTATTTCCTATCGGTTTTACATATGGGAAGGTGCTTTAGATATGTTGAAGGATTATTGGATTACGGGTATCGGTATAGGTCCTGAACCTTTTGCAAGACTTTCATCAAATTATATGAGCTCGGTGGTGACCAAAGCAGCGCACTCTCATATGCTCTTTTTGGAAATATGGATAGAGATGGGGATTGTCGCAATTATTAGTTTTATGTGGTGTTTAATAAGAACAGTGAAGAAAAGTATAAAGGTCATATATTCAGGTCAAGACAAGTACCTTGCCAATATTTTAATTGCAGGGATAGCGGCATTAACGGGGATAAGCTTTATGGGTCTTGTAGAGTATGTATGGTTTTATCCTAGAATCATGTTCGCATTTTGGTTGGTATTTGCATTTATGATGATAACCCTTAAGCTTGCAGCAAAGGAAGGTAATGTATGAGATTCAAGAGAAATCTATTTCTTTTTCTATACTATTTTTTTGCCAGGCATTTACCGGCATCCGATTCAGTCTATTCCTTTGGCGCAAAAAGCATCCGCAGGTTCCTTTGTAAAAGTATTTTTGACAGCACAGGAACCGGAATTAATATAGAACATGGTGTCTTCTTCGGCAATGGAACAGGTATCTCTATCGGTACTGATTCAGGGTTGGGATTAAATTGCCGTGTGCAAGGACCATTATTCATTGGAAAGAATGTAATGATGGGACCGGATGTACTAATTTATACCCGAAACCATAATATTGACAGAACAGATATACCCATGATCAAGCAAGGGAATACTCAAGCGGAGCTTGTTGTTATAGAAGATGATGTGTGGATTGGTGCCAGAGCAGTGGTCCTCCCGGGAGTAAGAATTGGTGAAGGTGCGGTAGTAGCAGCAGGAGCCATTGTAACAAAAGATGTTGAGCCTTATACTATTGTTGGCGGGAATCCTGCGAGAAAAATAAAATCCAGAAAAGAAAAAGAGGAAAGCATATGAAAGTTTTGCACCTTATCAGTGGCGGCGATAGTGGTGGAGCAAAAACCCACGTTTTTTCCTTGTTAGGAGAATTGAAGAATCATATAGATGTGAAAATCATCTGTCTTATTCCGGGAATCTTTTATCAAGAAATATTGGATAAAAGCATCCCTGTAGAATTATTCGAGCAAAAACACAGATATGACCTAAGCGTTGTGAAGAAGATTGCCGCATTGATTGTTGAAGAAAAATATGAGCTTGTTCACGCACATGGGGCAAGAGCCAATTTTATTGCATCAATTTTAAAAAGGCATATCCGAGTTCCTATGGTAACTACTGTACACAGTGACTATTTGCTAGATTTTGATGGAGGTTTTTATCGGCGGCTTGTATATACAGGATTAAATATGTTGTCTTTAAAGTATATGGACTATTATATCGCAGTCTCTGAGAGTTTTAGGGAGATGCTTGTTTCGAGAGGATATCTGCCGGATAAAATATTTACTGTATACAATGGAATAGATTTTGATGCGGAAGTCAGTGCTTGTTCACGGGAGCAATTCCTTATGGCCAATGGGATTAATTCCAAGGAGAACGAGGTTCTCATTGGAATTATCGGAAGACTGGATAAAGTGAAGGGGCATGAGGTGTTTATCAAGGCAGCGGCAGAGGTTGTGGCAAAGGTACCGAACACTCGCTTCTTACTGGCAGGAGATGGTAGTGAAAAAGAAGGTCTTATGCAATTGGCGAAGCAATTAGGAGTTCAAGATAAAGTAATATTTCTAGGTTTTATAGATAGGATTTATGATTTCATTAATGCAATAGATATTAATACACTTACATCTTACAGTGAGAGTTTTCCGTATGTACTTTTAGAAGGCGCAAGGTTGCACAAGCCAACAGTAAGCTCGGCAGTGGGTGGAATACCCGATCTGATAAAAGACGGACAGAACGGCTATCTGTTTAAATCCGCTGACTATCTGGAAATGGCGCAAAAGCTTCTGATGCTTGTTGAAGATAGCACATTGCGAAAGGAACTTGGGCAGAAGCTTTATGAGAGAGCGAAAGAGAGCTTCTCTAATAAAAGTCTGGCTCGTCGGCATATTGAAATCTATGGACAGATATTAAGAAGGCATGATAGTTAAAGGGGAAATGATGATGTACGATGTAGTGATATCAGGATATTATGGTTTTAAAAATAGTGGAGATGATGCGATCCTATTGGCTATTATTCAAGGCTTAAAGGTCTATAAACCCAATATCAGGATTAATGTGCTTTCCATGAACCCCAAGGAAACCCGAAGACTTTATGGGGTAGACTCTGTAAATAGGTTCAATATGTTTAATGTTTACAAGGCTATTAAGGGATGTAAGCTTTTCATCAATGGAGGAGGAAGCTTACTGCAGGATGTTACCAGTACACGTTCATTACTCTATTACTTGGAGACCATTAAATTAGCATTAAGACTTAAAAAGAAAGTGATGCTATATGCAAATGGTATCGGCCCTATCAATATTAAAAGTAATGAAAAGTTGGTGAAGGATGTAGCGAACCGAGTAGATTTAATTACTTTGAGAGAAGAGGCTTCACTAAAAGAGATTCAAAGGCTGGGAGTTGATAAGCCTCCGGTCCTGCTCACTGCCGATCCTGCGTTGACATTAGAACCTATTGGTGAGGAAGAAGTCAATAAGATTTTGACCAGTGAAGAAATAGAGTTTAAAAACCCTGTGGTTTGTATTTCTATCAGAAGCTGGAAGCAGCAAGAAAGCAAATATAGTGACATTATTGCGAAAGCAGCGGATTATTTAAGAAGTCAATACCATGTGGATATATTGTTGATGCCGATGCATTTTCCACAGGATCTAAAAGTGATGAATGAGATTGCAGATAAGATGCAAGAGAGGCCTTTTATTCTTCAAAAAAGATATCAGGTGCCTGAGTTGCTTGGAATTATTAAAAAAACTGATTTGCTTATTGGGATGAGGCTTCATGCTTTAATCTATGCCGCGACCTTATCAGTACCTGTCATTGGACTGGCTTATGAAGCAAAGGTAGAAGGATTCCTGAATTATATCGGACAAGCTTGTGCAGGAGATATATCAACTATTGAGCTTCAACAGCTATGCGGAATGATTGATGAGATATGGCAAAATAGAGATGAGGTACGCAGCAAGTTAAAAGATGTAGTCTCTAAGATGAAAGAAAAGGCGATGGAAAATGCCCGCCTGGCGGTAGAGTTGATAGAAAGATAAATAAAAGCCCCAATGCAATAAGTGTTTTGCTTTGCGAATCTTATTACATTGGGGCTTTTTGCCACACTATTCAAATATTTTTTTTACTTCGTACGTAACGTCCTTACCATTAATAGTAATAAGAATATACTCAAGGTCTTCGACCTTTTGTACTACATTCTGTGTATTAATATCCTTAATACCTTTGGTTGACAAATATCTGATTCCACGGTAGATATTTGTATCATTCACATTTCCGTTATAGAGAAAGAATACATTCTTGCCTTGGTTTTGTACCACTTCTTCTGTTAGCATATCCTTTAAAAGATTCGATTCCAAGGAATCTGTAAAGCCATTTTCTCCTTCAAGAGGAGAAGGCATAAGCACAAATACGTTGTCGCTTTTTACAGAGGAAATCTGCTGTTTTAACTTTAACCATTGGGTTTCATCGGGTTCTCTCAAACTACGTTTGCTGGAGTCCAGTGATATAAACAGATTATTATTCATAGTTACTGCCTTAAAGCCATCAGTAAGAATCGAGGGCACTTCCAGGCCGGTCAAGGTACTCACGTCATTGAACCCTACAAAGGCTGCCGCATCACTGTTTTTATTGGCAGCAGCAATCATTTTTTTCATCATGATATTGTCCAGCAGTGTATGTGTTGGTATTGTATTTCCAAATACCATTACCTTGAAAGGCTTACTTTCTTTCGAGAGATTCGGAGCAGTATTTAATGGATCGGCATATTTAGTATTTTTAGGTATTTCCTTGTTCTCTATTATGTTTTTAGTCACTAAGGTAAGATCATCAAAGTATACTGTACCTGCGCTCTTCACTGTTTGATCAGTTTGGGCGATATATAACCTTTCCAGCATCATTGGAAAAGCAGCATTTGCTGGGATATCTGCCTCAACGTACTTCCATCCATCCCAGTCCATAGTTCTTGCAAGACTGAGGCGGAAGATATTGCCGTTGGCATCTGTAAGATGTGCTCTCAGCCAGTGAGAATATGAAGGTTGAGAGTAAACCCACAGCCCAATTTTTGATACGTCCTTAGAAATAGGGATGCTTGTATTTAGTTTTAAATACGCCGCTTTGCTGGCAGCTATATCAGATGAAAAGTCAAAAATTAGTTTACCTGCACTTTTTCCCGTTTTTACCGTTGAGGCAGAAAGTCCGTAAGAACCGATAACTTGACTAGGGTATCCTATAAATGTACCATTGAGTGATTCAAAACTATCACTGATATTACTACCGCTGGAAGAAACGGCACCATATGCATGCACATCACCTACAGAGGCACTGATAGTCCCTCCGCTTGGATTTAATAGGGAAAGCTTTCCATCTTTAATAACTGCAGAATCATTTTCAAATTTCCATAATACATCATTAATATTTATAGGTGCAGTATATCCATTCATATTTTTTCCTTCTACTTTTATATCAAAGCTTTGGTTAGCCCTTCCATAAAATTTTGAAGGGGTCATAACCAGCTCTACCGGAGAGCTAAGGGAGTATAGATCACATTCTCCTTTTATTCCGTTATAAGTGGCTGTGATGGTGCCATACCCAACCGTTGAAGGAAGGAAGGAGTTATCCTTGAAGGTACCGCTGATACCATCAACTTGCCATTTGATTTTAGATGGTTCAATAGTGACAGGATTATAGTTGCTGTCGTAGCCTTTCACAGTTAGAGCTAGAGAAGTATTTACAAATACATTCCGGTTATATGGTGTCACAATCAGTGTTTTCAGATCTGTCTTCGGTGCATTGCTGACGATACCCAGTCCAGTGCTTATATTTCTAAGCTTTCCATCGGAAGGAGAATTTATCACGCTTAAGTTTTGGTCGCCAGGCAAGCGCGTGAGCATAGATGTCGACCCTCCCCCGTCCATTTGGATGGCATTATAGCAGCCTAGACTTTTCATGAATTCAGCTAATTCCTGTTGGGACATACCAATGCTAGTGGACTGTCTTCCATCGACGGTAACCATATACATATATTTATTAGATGCATCGGTTCCAACGGCTGTAACGGGATTTTTCCCGTAATGAGCCCATGTGACAGGATGATATTGACCATCTTTTAAAAGCAAAGTTCCTCCACTTATGGCAGTTTGAATAGAATTTAAATCAGGAGCTGTGGATGTAGCTAGTGTTACTTTATCTCCTATCTTGAAATTGTTATCGAGGAATGGATTGTTCTGACTGATGGCAGCAAGAATGAATCCATTTTCCGGGATCAGGGTGCCGGGCATATCTTTTCTTATTTCCGTCACAATAGAATTTTCTACTACTACCTCTGTTATTCCTTTGTACAGACCACTTGCTCCGATTGAATTGCCATCCCAGCCTTTATCATACATAATGATAGAACTCAAGTTAAAATCACTATAATATTTGTTCACTAATTGAATACCGGAGCTATTTCCGTTAGTTGCAAATACCTTGACATCACTGCTCCAATACGAATATACGGGCAGTTTGTCTGCAGTAATTCCAAGGGTAGCAAACTTATCTTCCGCATAGGATTGTGCAGAAACAATTTTTCCATCATCTATAACAGTACCGACAGGCCATGAGATACGGACAGGTGCCGTGATGGTGGAAAAATAATCAGCATTGACTGCGGCAATAATATTCTCATTATTGGAAATGTTGGAGAGAGTATTGCTGTAGCGAATTCCTCTTTCATCAAATAAAGTGTCAAGATTAAGATGACTTTGTGATAAATCAGTTTTGACAATATTGATATTCAGCCAACCTTTAGTAGTGAATTGGCGGATGTTTTTAAGTGTCACTCCCTTGGATAGAATGGTTTCTGAGTTAGTTTCATGAATTACGGTGTAATCTGCTGCAAAAGCAGCTGGAACATATGTAGCCATTAAACAAATCATTAGTATACAAGTAAATAGTTTTCTCATTTTCAATCCCTTTCGTTAATTAGATGTTTGCTATATATATTGTATCAGAAATGCAGAGAAGATGAGATTAAAAATGCTTTACATTTGAGTTACAGCAAGTGGGGACGGTTCTTGACTTGCTC
>JBFWMP010000045.1:0-17526 GCA_050251575.1 Clostridia bacterium | reverse complement strand
TTTTGTATGAAAATAACGAGTAGAGGATGATGATAGTGGCTGAGAAAAAAACTGGTCAGGGGTTAATGTATAAGGGGAAACCATTAACTAGGAAAGGTGATATGCTCTATTACGGAAATTCAGCTGATAAGTATATTATTACTATGAAGATACAGGATTACAAAACCGTAAACAACTTAAGGATTGCTACAAAAATATCAATCGAACTGCAAAAAAATGATTCTTCTTTAAGAGGAAGAGATAAAGTAGTGAAGAAGGCTGAGCGTGAAGGTCTGTATAGGGCATTGGATATTGGTACGATTTGGTTAGAAGATGCGTTAAGTTCCTAGAAAATCTGTTCAATTGAACAGATTTTCTAGGAACTTTATTATATCAAGTCGAATAAAAAAAGGTGATAATATGTTTTCTTTTAACATTAATGCTGAAGACATTGTAATTAAAGATATAAAAAGGCGAGATTTACCGCAGATATTAAAATGGTATAATGCTACAGAAGAATATAAATATGCGACAGGCATTGATCATCCGATAAGTTTAAAGGACCTTTTCGAAAAATATCTAGAAGTTACCTATAGTAAGAATGAATTTTTTGCAGGAATTTATTTAAAAAGTAGCGGTATGATGATTGGAATATTAAAAGGTCGAGTGAGAAACGATGAAGATAATACGGCATGGATAAATTCTTTACTTATAGATAAGAATTATCAAGGGCTCGGATATGGCAGTAAGAGCCTAAGTGCAGTTTCTACTTTCTTAAAGAAGGGTTATCAGATTGATACAATCTATATTTCAGTACTAGAAAACAATCATAAAGGCATAGACTTTTGGAAGATTAATGAGTTTGAGTTCGTAAGAAAAATAGTTAATCACATCATGATTAATGGAGAAGCCCAAGATGTAATGCTGATGAGAAAAGAGATCGGATAAATAAATTTTCCAATCAGTTATGTATTTTCTATAAATTCATATTCTCAATTTAGAAGTTTTTGGTGAAAAACATTAAAAATAAATTGACATTGCCGTAGAACAAGGATATAATTATATTCGTAATAGTTTTGTAATACTTTTTTTACAAAAGAGTGCAGGAGGTATACCAATGAAGTTTTTTAAGCAGATAGCAGTATGTGCTGTTACACTGGTTATACTGTTAGGTTTGACTGTACTTACGACATCAGCAGAAGAAGTCACCTATGGCATAGTCACCGGCAGTTGCGTTAATATCAGAGAGCAGCCAAGTACTTCGTATCAAGTTTTAGGACAACTCTATCGAGGGGAAAAGATTACAGTGTTAGAGCGCTCCGATAACTGGATTAAAATGAAGTATAATGATATTGAAGGATGGATGCATGGAGATTACATTAGCGTAAGAGCTCAGGAAGTCACTCGTTCAGGGGGACAAGTTACCAGGGATACTGCAGCTTCCCTTGCTTCAGAGCTGTTGGAATACAGCAAAAACTTTTTAGGAGTTCCATATAAGTGGGCAGGGACATCTCCTAAAACTGGTTTTGATTGCTCTGGATTTACTCAGTATGTATTCAAGCACTTTGAAATTAGTATTAATAGAATTGCTGCTGATCAGGCTCTTCATGGAGAAAAGGTGAGTAAACAGGATTTGAAACCTGGAGATTTAGTCTTTTTTGATACTTCCGGAAAAGTAAATGGCGAAATTACTCATGTTGGTATTTATCTAAGTGACGGAAAGTTCATACATGCATCTTCACCGGGTGATGATGTGAAATACGATGATTTAACTCAAGGATTTTATCAAAGGACATATGTTACAGGTCGCAGAATAATTCAATAATACATATTTTAAAAAGACGTCAAAGACGTCTTTTTTTATGAAAAGAAGTGAGATATTAACAAAATTCACCTCGAATTTTCGGAATAGTAGGAACGGGCTGAGAGTACTGAAAAAGTCCGTACTTTGTCATTCTGAATGAAATGAAGAATCTTAAAAGCTGCTTAGATGCTAAGATTCTTCGCTCCGCTCAGAATGACATTCTTGGATCTTTTAATATTATTTGACTTTATCAGTGGTTTCGAACGGTCTTAAACCGTTCCGTTTGGGAGTTACTATGAAAAGACTTCTATGTTGGGCTGCTTCAATGTATATTATGGGAATCCTTTTAGCAATCTTTTTAGAAATAGAGATAATGGTGTGGATAAGCTTTGGATTACTGCTTGTATTCATGCTCAAGTACGTAATTGGCAGAGGAAAAAGCTCCTATCATGCTGCCCTGATATTATTATGCATATTAGTTGGTTATTGGCGCTTCAGTGTGGCAGAGGATATTTTTTTGATGCCGATTGCTCAATTTGTTGACAAACCTGTTAGTTTTACAGGCTGGGTGACAGAGCCGCCATTAGTAGAAGAAGACCGGATTCAGTACAGTGTTCAAGTTAAGAAAATACACTATCAAGGGAAAGAATACTTACTGGATACGAGAATAAGATTGATCTGCGGCAGAGGAGCATACGGGGGTTATGATTTTGAGGATATCCTCCAAGTGCGGGGTGAATTGAGTTATCCATCTTCTTCCTTTAATCAAGGGGGATTTGATTATCGAAATTATTTAAAGGGTAAAGGCATCTATGCCATATGTTTTGCGTCACCGTATCAAATCAATAAAGTTGGGCAGTATACGCAAACTAACTTCATCATTCATCTAAGTACGAATATAAGAATTTCTGCTATTAAGACTATAGATAGATATCTTCCTAAAGAGGAAGCCGCCCTATTGAAGGGTATGCTGATTGGGGCAAAAGAAAGTTTTTCGGACAAGAGGAGAGAAGAATTTTCAAGGAGTGGACTGGCTCATCTAACGGCTGTATCGGGAATCCATGTTGCGATTTTTATAATTGGAATCACATACTTGCTTAGTGTGTGCAGAGTTAATAAGCACATCATTCATTTAGTGAGCATAATTCTCATAATACTATTTGTATTTGCAACTGGCTGCAGTCCTTCTGTATTAAGGGCAGGGACGATGGGAATCCTTTTTTTCGTATCTTATTTGATTAATAAAGAGGCAGATTCACTTACCTCTTTGAGTATTGCTGCTTTAGCTATATTAATCTATAATCCTGTTATCTTGCTGGATGTCGGTTTTCAACTATCCTTTGGTGCGACTGTTTCACTACTGCTTTTTTATAAGCCGGTATATGAAAAGCTTTCTACATTTCCTAGGATGATCCGTGAGACTGCGACAGCTTCAATAACAGCACAATTAGGTACAGTAATCATTACTGCTTATCATTTTAACAGCATTTCTATTATTTCGATTATTGGGAACTTAATAGTAGTCCCTGTAGCTTCGCTTGTCCTTTTAAGCGGTTTTACACTATGCGCTTTGGGAAACTTGAATGTTATCATCGGTAAAGTGATAGCAGGGCTGTGTTATTTGCTTTTAAAGTTGATTTTAGCAGTTGTTCATCTGATTTCTCAGCTCCCATTTGCTTCTGTTAAGGTTCCGAGCCCAAGCATCTTGATTATTTTTGCATATTTACTTCTATTAATTATATTGTATAATCTATTAAAGGAGCATAAAAAGTCTGCTTATATAAAAATTGCGGTAGGCATCCTTATTTTACTAATAGGTATAAACATATTAGTGCACGTATATGCAAAAAGATATATGGAGGTGACTTTTCTCAATGTAGGGCAAGGGGATTGCATTCTAATCAAGTGTCCGAATGGCAGAAATGTTATGATAGATGGTGGAGGAAGCGGAGGAGCGGATAATTATGATATAGGCAAGAATATTGTCATCCCTTATCTTCTCAAAAGAGGTATTATGAAAATAGACATGGTCATCATATCTCATTATCATGATGACCATGTTGAAGGTGCTCTAAGTGTGCTGAAAGAGATGCCTGTGGGTGCGTTATTGCTGCCGCAACGCAAGAGCAGCAATGAGCTGATGCAGCAATTGATGAATGCGGCAATGCAACAGCATATCCCTGTGTACGCTGTTGCAAAAGGGATGCAGGTTAATATGGGACGGGAATTAACGATGGAGATACTGTATCCTGATGTAAGTCAGTTGAACAATAATCTGAAAAATGAGAATGACCAGTCCCTTGTATTGAATCTTCATCATCAGGACGTAAGGTTTCTGTTTACCGGAGATATTGAGAAAGGTACAGAAAAATATCTTGTAAGTCAAGAAGCTGATGTGAAAGCCAATGTTATAAAAGTGCCGCATCATGGCTCGGATACTTCTTTGACGGAGGATTTTTTATTAATGTCAGCATCGGAATATGCAGTGATATCTGTAGGAAGGAATCATTTTGGTCATCCATCTGAAGAGGTGCTGCGAAGGCTTGACGAGAGCAATATTGAGGTATATAGAACCGATATAAACGGAACCATTACATTTATTTCTGATGGTATTTCAATAAAAAATGTTAATTTATATAGAGAAGGTGAATGAATTGAGTTTGGACTTATTTAAAAAGCAATTGAAGGAAGGAAAGTTCTCGGGTGTATATCTGTTTTGCGGAGAAGAAGCCTTCTTACAGGAATATTATTTGAATCAGCTTAAAAATAAGTTAGTAGATAATACGTTTAAAGATTTCAATTATTATTATTTTGAAGGAAAGAATATGAATTCTCAGCAGATAGGGGATGCGATTGAATCTCTGCCTGTAATGGCTGAAAAGAAAATGCTGGTAATAAAGGACAGTGGTATTTTTAAATCACCTAAGGCAGCAGAAAAGGTATTTTGGGAGAGCTATTTGGAGGATGTTCCTTCATATATTTGTATAGCATTCTACGAAAAAGAAATAGATAAAAGAAGTAAATTGTATAATCTTATTAAAAAGAATGGTCTTATATTGGAGTTTAAATATCAGAAAGCAGCGGACCTAATAAGCTGGGTTGCCAGAATATTAAATACTTATCATAAAAAAATGCAGAAGGAGGATATTTATTATTTGCTTCAGCATTGTGATGCGGGCATGGTAAGTACAAAAAATGAGATTGATAAATTGGTCTATCACGCGGGAAACAGAAATGTGATTACGAAAGAGGATATTGATGCAGTGTGCTCCAAATCCATAGAAAGCAAAGTTTTTAATATGATTGATGCACTAATGGAGAGTAGAACACAGGAAGCATTTCTAATGCTTGAAGATATGAAGATATTAAAGGAACCGGTCGTTAAAATTCTTTCTTTATTATCCAAGCAATATGCAGATCTGCTTAAGGTTAAGTTGTTATTGAATCAGGGAGGAACCAATGAAAGGATTGCCAAAGAAATCGGGATACCACCTTTTGCTGTTAAAAAGCATATTCAAAATGCTCAGCGATTTTCAATAGGGCTTCTTCATAATATTTTGCAGGAATGCTTAACGATGGATACTGCTATTAAAACAAGTAAGATCAATGATTGGTTAACGTTAGAAATGTTTATCGCACAATATGGAGCTAATAAGTAAAAAAACGTACTTATATAAGTACGTTTTTATTTCTATGCACTAACGGTTTTAAGTTTTCTTGTCAGTTGAGATTTTTTTCTAGCGGCGGTATTCTTATGTAGAGTACCTTTCGCAGAAGCCTGGTCTATTTTTTTAACAGCTGTTTTGAAAGCTGCGTTTGCCTTTTCTATATTTCCTTCAACAACTGAGTTATCAAATTTCTTGATAGAAGATTTTAAAGATGTTTTGATTATTTGGTTTCTTAAGGTCTTTACCTTAATAACCTTTACTCTTTTTTCAGCAGACTTAATGTTAGGCAATATATTCACCTCCAGTATTCTAATTCACAAAGCATATTTTAACACGAAAGTTCAAAAAAAGCAAGGACTATTTCAAGTATAAAAAAACAATCAATAGTAAAATTTAATAAAGAATTAATATGAAGATAGTGGTAGCGGATGGTAAAAACTCGAAATCTATTTGCACGACTATTTTTGTGATGCTTGTGATGTGTAGAAGCAGGTCACAGTAGTTCGTAAATTCATAAAATGATGGAGGTAAATGAATATGTACAATGTTCGAACAGACTTGGCTGTTGAAGCCAGAGAGATGTATAAGCAGAACGCAAGACAGGAATCAGAGGTCCCGGGTGTAGAGGTAGAAAATGCAGGGAATAAAGATATTGCGGTAACAAGAGTGAAAATCACTTCAGAAGAGGGCACGAAGGCGATGGGGAAGCCTATAGGCAATTATATAACACTGGAAGTGCCTCGGTTAAGAGAAAGAAATCCGGAATTGCAGGAAGAGGTATGTAAGATTTTAGCAAAAGAGCTATACGATATCATTAAGATAGATAAAAAAGCAAATATTTTAGTGGTAGGATTAGGAAATTGGAATATAACCCCGGATGCACTAGGACCTCAAGTAGTATCCAGCTTGATGGTCACACGTCATCTTATTGAATATGTACCTGAGCAAATTGATGAGGGTGTCCGCCCTGTGTGTGCAATTGCACCGGGTGTGCTGGGATTAACAGGGATTGAAACAGGAGAAATCATTAGAGGAATTGTGGATAGAGTTAAACCGGATTTGGTTATTGCTATTGATGCATTGGCATCAAGAAGAATGGATAGAGTAAGCACAACGATACAGATCGCAGATACCGGAATAAATCCAGGTTCCGGTGTGGGTAACAAACGTATGGGACTAACGGTGCAAACTTTGGGAGTACCGGTAATTGCCATTGGCGTTCCAACAGTGGTAGATGCTGCTACTATGGCAAATGATACTATAGACCTTGTGATGGACTCGATGTTAAAACAAGTAGAGCAGGGTTCTGTATTTTATGAAACCCTTAAGAGCATGGATAGGAATGAGAAATATGCGCTTATTCAGGAAGTATTGTCACCTGATATCGGAAACTTGATGGTGACACCTAAGGAAGTAGATACGATTATTGAAGATGTTTCTAAGGTTATCGCCAATGGAATTAATATTGCACTACATGAAGGCATTGGACTTAAAGATGTCAATAGATATGTACACTAATTAAAATAATATGTTAGTAGTTCATAGTTCACAGAAATTGGATTTTGGCACAGGTGAAACCACTGAAAAAGTATGATTAAGCAAAAGAAACTCGAGATGTCATCCTGAACGTAAGTGAAGGATCTTAACATTTAAGCAACTTTTAAGATTCTTCATTTCACTTCGTTTCATTCAGAATGACAGAATACGGACTTTCTCAGTACGCTCGCCCTGTCCCCATATCATATTCTCGATACTTATGTCACGTTGCGGAACAATTATTCATATGTATATCTTAACATTCATAAATCCCCTAGCTCTTGAATATAGATAATTGAATAGTTGTGTACAAAAGCGGGGGATGAAAATGATAAGCGTTAAAATTGCTAATAAGAAGAAAATCGCATTGTTATCTATATTAATCATAGTTGTATTCTATTTGTTTTCTCATGTGTTAGTAATCACTAATAAAATTAATTTCTATATAAACAAGCAGTTTATTTTAGAAGAGATAGGGTCTTTCGGTTTGGTGGAAGGAGATTTTTTGAAGTCTCATATCGAGAGTGTTCTGCCGGTAATCAATGTGCTAAAGGGCAAGCCCGGAAGTAGATTGGAAGATGATAAGGATATAAGGTGGTTTATACAGTTTATAACTGGTTTTGATATTAAGAAGCCTGTTACTATTATCAGCAGTCAGATACTTTTAGTTAAGAAATATGAAGACAGCATGATTCATGCCTTGGGTCCTGACAGAGAAAGTGCTGTATGGAATCCTAGTGACAGAAAGGAAGTGCAGGAGGCAGATGCCTCAAATATAGATGGATATGGATCATCTGTTCCAACGGGTGTGGAACGTTATGATAATAATGATTCAGAGGATTTTGCAGAAGATGATATCAAGGAAATCAACTATAATCCTTCAAACATTAGCGGAGCTGAATTTGCAGAAGGAATCTATGTAAAAAATGAAGCAAAGAAATCTATTAATATTTCGCAATTACTGGAAGAAGATTTGAAAACGAATATAACAGGGACAGGACCTCATGTATTAATCATTCATACCCATACATCGGAGGCATATACACCTACAAAAAATAATAATTATACGCCTAGTGATCCTGATAGGACCGAAGATTCAAGATATAATGTCGTAAGAGTGGGGGAAGAAATAGCAAATAATCTAAAAAGCATGGGAGTTTCTGTTATTCATGACAAAACAGTACATGACTATCCATCCTATAATGGCTCTTATTCAGCAGCATTAAAAACAGTGGAGAAGCAGCTGAAGAGAAATCCATCTATTAAACTTGTATTGGATATCCATAGAGATGCTTTGATTTTTGACGATGGCAAAAAACTGAAGGTTACAGCAGAGGTAGGAAGTGAAAAAGTAGCACAAGTAATGATTGTAGCAGGAACGGACCTTGGAGGACTATCACATCCAAACTGGAAGGAAAACTTCAAGCTTGCTTTGAAAGTGCAAAAGAAAATGTGTGATTTATATTCCGGTTTAGCAAGACCTGTATATTTAGTACCTTACAGATATAATCAGCATACAACACCCGGATCATTGATTATAGAAGTTGGAGCAAATGGTAATACTTTAGAGGAAGCAATGGCAAGTGGTAAGTATATTGCTAAGAGTGTTGCTGAAGTTATGAAGGAAATAAAGAAATAAATTCCTCAGTTACCATAACTATTACTGTATTACATATGCAAGACAGGGGAAAATATCACTAAAGACAAAATCTTGGAGGTGCGATATGAATAGGCTGGAATTGTATAAGCGCCGAAAACGAAGCAAGCGCTTATTTGTACTTACAATTCTTGTTAGCCTTGCAATAGTAGTTGTGGGATTGATAACGGTTGATTACTCTGTCAATTCAATGCTTGGCATAAATGATGAAATTAAAATAGCTAGTCTTGTGAAAACAGGAGATTCTGTATACGAGCTGGATTTTATGAATTGTGAGGTTGAAGTAAATCTGAGTTATATTAAAATAGATTGGAATAATATGGTGGGATGGCTGGATAAATATTATCAAAAAGCAGAAGAGTATGTGACAAGATTCAATAATTATACAAGAGCAGTTACAAATACAGAATAGGTGCGGCGGAATATATGCCGCACCTATTCTGTATTTGTATACTGACAGAAGTAATACATATATGCTATAATATTGCAATGATAAATGTTATAATGTAAGATACTTTATGAAATTCTTTTAGAGCTTGAAGGAGGATTTATTGACGCATGGCCAACAATAGGCAAGATAGAATAAGAAATTTTTCAATTATTGCACATATAGATCATGGCAAATCTACTTTGGCAGATAGATTGCTTGAGAAAACTGGCGTTCTTACAGAAAGAGAAATGGAAAACCAGGTATTGGACAATATGGACTTGGAGAGAGAACGGGGCATTACCATTAAGGCCCGTGCCGTAAGGTTGGTGTATAAGGCGCAGGATGGAGAAGAGTATTTCCTTAACCTTATTGATACACCGGGACATGTGGATTTTACCTATGAGGTATCCCGTAGTTTGGCGGCCTGTGAAGGAGCTATCCTGGTTGTGGATGCCGCACAGGGTATTGAAGCTCAGACATTGGCGAATACTTATCTGGCCATAGAAAATAATCATGAAATAGTTCCTGTCATTAATAAAATTGATTTGCCTAGTGCACGACCTGAATTTGTAAAGAATGAGATAGAAGACGTTATAGGTATTGTGGCGGAAGATGCACCATTAATATCTGCCAAGCAAGGTATTGGTATAGAAGAAGTGCTGGAACAGATTATTAAGAAAGTTCCGCCGCCGCTTGGAGATCCCGATGCACCGCTGAAAGTGCTTGTTTTTGATTCTTATTATGATAGTTATAAGGGTGTTATAGCATATGTAAGAGTTAAGGAAGGGCGGGTATCACCAGGTACTCGAATTAAAATGATGGCTACTAACAAGGAGTTTGATGTTACTGAAGTAGGGTATTTGGCTCCGGGGGGATTGATTAACTCTGATGAATTATCAGCAGGAGAAGTAGGTTTTATTGCAGCCAGTGTTAAAAATGTACGTGATACAAGAGTCGGGGATACGATCACTACAGTGAAAAATCCGGCGAAAGAGCCGCTGCCCGGTTATAGGAAAGTGAATTCTATGGTTTTTTGCGGGATTTATCCGGCTGATGGTGCGAGATATGAAGATTTGCGAGATGCTTTGGAAAAGCTGCAGCTCAATGATGCATCATTGACTTTTGAAGCGGAGACATCAATCGCTTTAGGCTTTGGCTTCAGATGTGGTTTTTTAGGATTGCTTCACATGGAGATCATCCAAGAGCGTTTAGAACGAGAATATAATCTTGATCTTGTTACGACTGCACCAAGTGTTATCTATAAAGTAATTAAAAACAATGGAGAATTGATGAATGTAGATAATCCTACCAATCTTCCTTCTCCTGCGGAAATAGACTATATGGAGGAGCCCATTGTAAAAGCTTCTATTATGGTACCGACAGAATTTGTCGGAAATATCATGGGGTTATGCCAGGAGCGCAGAGGAACTTATAAAGATATGAGTTACTTGGATGAGGGTAGGACTGTGTTAGTCTATGAATTGCCTTTGAACGAAATTATTTATGACTTTTTTGACGCACTTAAGTCAAAATCCAAGGGCTACGCATCGTTTGATTATGAGTTGATTGGTTATAGGAAATCTGACTTGGTTAAGTTAGATACGTTGTTAAATGGTGAAATAGTAGATGCATTATCATTTATTGTGCATACTGAGAAAGCCTATGCACGTGGCAGAAGAATTGCTGAAAAACTTAAAGAGTCCATACCAAGGCAGATGTTTGAAATACCTATCCAGGCTGCAATTGGGAATAAGGTTATTGCAAGAGAAACAGTGAAGGCGATGCGTAAGGATGTATTGGCAAAATGCTACGGAGGAGATATTACGCGAAAAAAGAAGTTGCTGGAGAAGCAGAAGGAAGGCAAGAAGAGAATGCGTCAGGTAGGATCGGTAGAAGTACCGCAGGAAGCATTTATGTCGGTGCTGAAACTAGATTAACAGTTAATTAGTGGGGAGTGAGGAGTAGGCAGTGGGGAGTAACGTGATTAGTTGCTATCTACTATTCACTCTCCACTCTCCACTTCATTAAAGGAGATAATTTAGCTTGTCATCCTGAACGAAGTGAAGGATCTTGTGCGAAGCAGATTTGTTAAAGGAGAAAAAATGAAAAAGATAGGTTTGTACATCCATATTCCTTTTTGCGTGCAAAAGTGCCATTACTGTGATTTCAACTCCTATGCAGGTATTTCTTATATGAAAGATCAGTACACTCATGCAATGATAGAGGAAATGAAGTTGTATAAGGAAAAAAATTCTGATATTGAAGTGGGAACTATTTTTATTGGCGGAGGAACGCCAACATGTTTAGAAGCACCTTTGTTGGAAGATATTCTGATAAGTTGCCGTGAGCTATTTGAGCTGACAGAAGATTGCGAGATTTCCATAGAGTCTAATCCGGGGACACTCACAAAGGAAAAATTAAGAATGCTGAAGCAAAATGGTGTTAACAGGCTGAGTATTGGTCTGCAGTGCTGGGATGATTTGCAGTTAAAGAGGCTAGGGAGAATTCATTCGAAAGATCAGTTTGTTGAAAATTATCATTCTGCACGTGAAGAAGGTTTCGATAATATCAACATTGATCTTATGTTTTCCTTGCCAGACCAAACCTTGCAGCAATGGGAACGGACCTTGCATCAGGTAATACAATTGATGCCCGAGCACATTTCCTGCTATGCATTAAAGATAGAAGAGGGGACAAGATTTTATCAGGATTATCAAAATAAAAAGCTTCAGATGCCGGATGAAGATGTGGATAGAGATATGTACGAAGCCGCAATAAAAATGCTGATAAGTAATGACTACAGCCACTATGAAATATCAAACTTTGCCAAAAGAGGGTATGAATGCAAACATAATTTGTTGTATTGGAAGTCTAAGGAATATCAAGGAATCGGGGCGGGAGCACATTCATATATCAATGCAATACGATACGCCAATATCAAATCACCCGAGGAATATATAAAAAGGATAAAGGGGAATTTACTGCCTGTGGAAGAAGAAGAGCAGTTGGCTGTAAAAGATCAGATGTCCGAGTTCATGTTTTTAGGACTCAGGCTGATAGGAGGAGTGAATTCCTCCGAGTTTTATCAACGATTCGGGGTAGAATTAGATGATATATATGAAGAAGAGTTAAATAAATTGATTGCATTGAGCTTGATTGAAGCTCATAAATATGGATATAAACTTACTAGGAGAGGCATCGATTTGTCTAATCAAGTTTTCATGGAGTTTATTTAATAGATATTTAAAAAATACTCTTGACAAAGAAATACAGAAGTGATATTTTTAAAATAGATTTTAGCACTCATTGCAATAGAGTGCTAACAAAATTGGGGTGATTATGGTGGAACTAGGAGAAAGAAAAAGAAGAATACTTCAAGCAATCATCGATGACTACATATGTACAGCAGAACCGGTAGGCTCTCGTACCATTGCTAAAAGGCATGAATTAGGGCTTAGTTCTGCTACTATTCGCAATGAAATGGCAGATTTGGAGGAGTTGGGATACCTTGAACAACCACATACTTCAGCCGGAAGAATACCGTCAGATTTAGGTTACAGGCTGTATGTAGACCAACTTATGCGGAAATATAAGCTTACAGTGGATGAAATAAATAATATCCAGCATGCGATGGAGTTGAAAATTCAAGAATTAAATGAGCTTGTTCAACAAGCCTCCTATGCACTATCCAAATTGACACAATATACTACCATTGTATCAACACCTCAAATGAAAAAAAGTTCAATAAGGCATTTGCAATTGGTTCCAATAGATAATATGACTGCACTGTTAATCATGGTCACAAACACAGGGATCGTAAAAAATAAGACGATTAAGGTTCCAAATGGAATTACTATTGATTTTTTGAATAGACTTAGTGCCATTTTAAATGATAAATTGTGTGGACTTACTATCGAACAGATTACTCTCCAGAAGATTCAGGAGATTAGGAGAGAAATGCGCCATAATGAAGAAATATTGATGTCTATATTGGATTATATTTCTGAAAATATTAATGTGATAGATAATGAAGAGGTCTTCTTAGGAGGAACAACAAATATTTTTAATTTTCCAGAATATAACGATATTGAGAAAGCAAAAGAATTTTTTGTTTTTCTAGAAGAAAAACAAAACTTATATAAGCTTTTAAATGGTATGCAACAATCTAAAAAGGTAAATATAACAATAGGAAAAGAAAATGAGTTTAGTGAGATGAAAGAATGTAGTATTGTTACATCTTCTTATTCTATCGGTGACAAGGTCATAGGAGTTATTGGAATTATTGGCCCTACCAGAATGGAATATGCTAAAACAATTTCTTCATTAGAGTATATGACGAACAGCTTTAACCGTATGCTGATGAGATTGTTTTATGAAGGTAAATCTGATTAATAATAGCAAAGGATGGGAAATGATGACTAAAAAGACAGCAGATGCAAAGCAGCAGGAATTAAAAAAAGATGTTATGAATGAAGAACAAGTTTCGTCTGTAGAGGATGAAGGTATGGAAACTCATAATAACGCTGACAGTGCTGTACAGCAGGCAGAGATTGAAGAACTAAAAAAAGAGTTAGAACAAAAAGGTACTCAATGTGATGAATATTTAGGGAGGCTGCAGCGTGCCGTAGCTGAATTTGATAATTATAAGAAACGGACGGCGAAAGAGAAAGAGAACTTATATAATGACGCGGTTTGTGATGCGGTTTCACATTTTCTTGTTGTTTTGGATAATATGGAAAGAGCAGTAGACTCCTGTAAAGAAGGAGTAGATGCAAGCAACTTATTAGAAGGGATAGATCTGGTTCTTAAGCAGTTTAAGGATACCCTATCCAAATTAGGCGTTGAAGTGATTGAGGCGAAAGGACAGGAATTTAATCCGGAAACACACAATGCGGTGATGCATGTAGAGGATGATTCTGTCGGCAACAATATCGTTATAGAAGAATTTCAAAAGGGATATAGATTAAAAGACAAAGTCATTCGTCATAGTATGGTGAAGGTAGCAAATTAGCTCGGAGCTCAGAGCTCAGAGCTCAGAGCAGAAGCTGTTAGACTTTTCTGTAAATATTTATTTAAAATAAATTTTATTAGTGAAAAAGTATTTATTTAAAACACAATACATTTAGGAGGTATATTAACATGGGTAAAATAATTGGAATTGATTTAGGAACAACAAATTCCTGCGTAGCAGTTATGGAAGGTGGAGAACCAGTCGTAATAGCAAATGCAGAGGGAGCAAGAACAACTCCTTCAGTTTTAGCGTTTACTAAAGCAGGAGAAAGGTTGGTTGGTCAGGTAGCTAGAAGACAAGCTATTACCAATCCAGATAGAACTGTTGCGTCTATAAAAAGAGATATGGGGACTGATAAAAAGGTTGAAATTGATGATAAAAAATATACGCCCCAAGAAATTTCAGCGATGATTTTGCAAAAATTAAAAGCTGATGCAGAAGCATATTTAGGTGAAGCTGTTACCCAAGCAGTTATTACGGTTCCTGCTTATTTTAGTGATGCACAAAGACAAGCAACCAAGGATGCAGGTAAGATTGCAGGATTGGAGGTTCTAAGAATTATTAATGAGCCGACTGCGGCAGCGTTAGCCTATGGATTGGATAAAGATCACGATCAAAAAATCATGGTATATGACTTGGGCGGGGGAACCTTTGACGTATCTATTTTAGAAATCGGAGATGGCGTTTTCGAAGTTCTTGCGACAAGTGGTAATAATCGTCTTGGGGGAGATGATTTCGATGAGCGTATTATCAATCATCTTGCGGAAGAATTCAAGAAAGAGAATGGTGTAGATCTTCGAAATGATAAGATGGCACTTCAAAGATTAAAAGAAGCAGCTGAAAAAGCTAAGATTGAACTTTCTGGAGTGACTAGTTCAAATGTTAATCTGCCGTTTATTACTGCAGATGCCAGTGGACCAAAGCATTTAGATATAACACTGACAAGAGCAAAGTTCAATGAACTGACAGCTGATCTTGTTGAAAAAACGATGGAGCCTACCAGAAGAGCTTTGCAGGATGCAGGTCTATCACCAAATCAGATTGACAGAGTACTTCTTGTTGGAGGTTCTATAAGAATTCCTGCAGTACAGGATGCAGTAAAGAGACTAATTAATAAGGATCCTCATAAAGGGATTAATCCTGATGAATGTGTAGCTATCGGTGCTGCAATTCAAGCAGGTGTTTTGGGCGGAGAAGTAAAAGATTTACTATTGCTTGATGTAACACCTCTTTCTCTTGGAATTGAAACTCTTGGAGGAGTGTTTACAAAATTAATAGAAAGAAATACGACAATCCCTTCGAAGAAAAGCCAGGTATTTTCAACAGCTGCGGATGGACAGACAAGTGTTGAAATTCATGTTCTTCAAGGTGAAAGAGAGATGGCAGCATATAACAAGACCTTGGGAAGATTTAATCTTACCGGTATTCCACCGGCACCAAGAGGTGTTCCACAAATTGAGGTTACGTTTGATATTGATGCAAATGGCATAGCCCATGTATCAGCTAAAGATTTGGGAACCGGCAATGAGCAAAAGATTACTATTACAGCAAGTACTAACTTAAATGATGATGAGATAGATAAGGCAGTAAAAGAAGCAGAAAAGTTTGCTGCTGAAGATAAAAAGAAAAAAGAAGAAATTGATGTCAGGAATAATGCTGATTCCATTGTTTATCAAACTGAAAAAACCCTAAAAGACTTAGGAGATAAAGTTAGTGATGAGGAAAAATCTCAAATACAGGTAGAAGTAGATAAAGTAAAAGAAGCACTAAAAGGAACTGATACGGAAAGCATTAAAAAAGCTACTGAAGAATTAACTCAGAAATTCTATGAAATATCTGCTAAGTTATATCAGCAGCAAGGTGGAGATCAGCAAGGACCAGGATTCGATCCTGGAGCAGCAGGTCAGGCTCAGCAAGGTCCTAATGGGGAGAATGTATATGATGCAGATTATAAAGTTGTAGATGAAGAGGAAAATAAGTAATTAATTGATTTCTTTTATACTACTGATTGATGAGTGCAGTAGGGCTGAAGCTGTTTTTATAGCTTTAGTCCTTTTGACTGCTTATTAGTCAAGTGCTTCATAATATTTTTAGTATTTTAAATTTGCAGTAATATGGTATACTTAATAAGTTAATAGAAAATGTATCGTGATTATATACCGCGGGTGTTTTGTGAAAGGTGGTAAAAATGGCTGAAAAAAGAGATTATTATGAGGTTCTAGGTATCAGTAAGGGTGCTTCCGATGCTGATATTAAAAAAGCATATAGAAAGTTAGCAAAACAATATCATCCTGATGTCAATCCGAACAATAAAGAAGCAGAAACAAAATTTAAAGAAGCAAACGAGGCTTATGAAGTTTTAAGTGATTCTCAAAAGAAAGCCAGGTATGATCAATTCGGTCATGCGGGCACTGATCCTAATGGATTTGGTGGAGGTGGCTTTAATGGAGGATTCGGAGATTTTGATTTTGGAGATATATTTGATAGTTTCTTTGGCGGCAGCGGATTTGGTTCTTCTGCAAGAAGAAATGGGCCACAAAAAGGCAGAGACCTTCAGACAGATGCAACGATAACTTTTGAAGAGGCAGCTTTTGGTGTAGAAAAAGAACTCAACATTCATAAGATGGAAAGCTGTGATAAATGCAAGGGAACGGGTGCAAAATCAGGAACGAGTCCTACAACTTGTTCTGTTTGTAAAGGAACAGGTCAGATTCAGGTTAAGCAGCGCACACCTTTTGGACAATTTGTAAATGTAAAGACTTGTGACCACTGTCATGGGGAAGGTAAAATCATTGCAAATCCATGTACTGAGTGTCATGGAAAAGGGAATGTGCGTAAGATTAAGAAAATCAAGGTGAATATTCCTGCAGGAATAGATGATGGGCAGACAATTTCTCTTAGAGGAGAAGGAGACCCTGGTGTTAAAGGTGGACCGGCAGGAGATTTGTTTATTTCTATTCGGGTGAAGCCACATGTGTTGTTTCAGCGTCAAGGAACTGATGTTATCTGTGAAATACCGATTACTTTTGTTCAAGCGTCCTTAGGCTATGAGATGGAAGTGCCGACGCTGGATGGAAAGGTGAAGTATACCATTCCTGAAGGGACACAGTCGAGTACGGTATTCCGTTTAAAGAGTAAAGGGATCCCGCATATCAGGGGTTATGGACGAGGAGATCAATATGTTAAAGTAATAGTGGAGGTTCCCAAAAATCTTAATGAAAAACAAAAGGACTTGTTAAAACAATTTGCAGAGCTCGAGAGGGAAGATACACATGAGCAGCGCAAAGGATTTTTTGAGAAAATGAAAGGTGTATTGGGAATATAATTATGAAGGAGAATACAATTTGAAATGGATTGAAGTAAAAATAAAGACTACACCTGAGGCCTCGGAAGCTGTTGTCGGTATCATGTATGAGATGGGTGTGAACGGTTTATATATAG
>JBFWMP010000044.1:0-17601 GCA_050251575.1 Clostridia bacterium | reverse complement strand
CCCTCCCTATTGGGGGTGGGGGTAGAGTGAAAAATCGATAATGAAAAGATAGATGAAATTATTGAAATAATCGATAAGTATGCAAAATAGAAACCCTTATATCGTTGAAGTTATAAGCTTTGTATTTTTAGAAAGAAGGAATAGAGGGTATGAAAGTCCATACGGTAAGATTAAAACAAAGTAATATGCTGTGCCATAAATGTGTTTTAAATGTTGCAAAAGCACTCAGTCAAATTAATCGTATACAAGAGCTTGAGATCAATTTAAAAAAGAAAGAAGTCAAAATAGTATATAGTGATGAAAATATTCACAGAGAAAAAATTGCTGAAATTGTTAACAAATCTATAATAACAGGGAAGGTATAATATAGATTGATGAATATGAAGTAAGTACGGTATAATTAAATACTATTATATATATAAAGGAGGTAGTAGCAGTGAATGAAAAAGTCTTGGTAGTAGATGATGAGGTGAAATTGCTGGCGGTTGTAAAAGACTATCTGGCAGTTGAAGGATATGAAGTATATACCGCTGATAGAGGCAAAAAGGCTATTGAATTATTTCGGGAAACCAAGCCGGATTTTGTTATATTGGATTTAATGCTTCCTGATTTATCGGGTGAAGAAATATGTAAAACAATTCGAATAGAGTCAGATGTCCCTATATTAATGCTCACTGCCAAGAGCAGTGAAGAAGATAAAATTAATGGGTTATATATTGGTGCGGATGATTATCTTACAAAACCCTTTAGTCCTAGAGAGTTGGTAGGAAGAGTCAGAGCAATATTAAGAAGAACAAAAGGTAATGCAGTGGTTGCAGATGTTTTATCCTTTAGTGATAGTGACTTGGAAATTGATTTGCCAAAACATGAGGTAAAAAAGAAAGGAGAAACAATATATCTTACACCTAATGAATATAATATTCTAGTAGCTTTGGCACAGAATCCTCAAAGAACATTCTCACGGAGTCAACTAATCAATATTGCGCTTGGGTATGATTTTGAAGGATACGACAGGACCATTGACACACATATAAAAAATGTCCGGCAGAAAATTGAAGATGATATAAAAGAGCCTAAATATATTATTACGGTATATGGTGTTGGATATAAGTTTGTGGGGAATAATCATGATTAATATTAATAGGCAGTTACGAAAATATTTTATTTCTATTGCATTTATATCAATAGTTTTTATTACTGTAGTTTCGAATATCAGCATGAATTATTTCTTCTCAAATTACGTGAAAGCGTCCAGGCTCCAGGATGACCAAAAGCTGGTGCAGTATATTGAGCGGCTGTATGAGGATGGAGGTGGAATTTTAGACGAACGTTCACTTATGAATATATTGCACTATTCCTATAGCGAGGCGATAGATATAAAACTTAAGACAGTTGACAATGAGGTGGTATGGGAAAGCGACAAATCAGATATTATGATGCATGGAATGATGGGGGGAATGCTAGATCAACGGGCTTACTCGAAGACAAATATAGTATACAAAGACTATCCTCTAGGCTATAAAGGACAGCAGGTAAGTATTGTATCGGTAGGAAGACCTCAAAGTATTTTAGTGACTACACAAGATAGAGGCTTTATCTATACGATTAATGGCGTTTATTTCATTTCTTTCATTTTTTCAGTCATACTTGCCGGCATTCTGAGCCTACATGTATCTAAAAAATTCCTTAAGCCTATTTACTCAATTAAAGAAAATGCTAAGTTGATTGAGAATGAAAAGTATTCACAACTATATGATGTAAATACAAGTACTTTTGAGCTTCATGATTTATCCATATCCATCAAAGAATTAGCAGAAAAGTTGGAATACCAAGATGCGCTGAGGAAAAGGCTTACAACGGATATTGCCCATGAATTAAGAACACCTCTAGCAACCCTGCAGAGCCATATAGAAGCATTTATGGATGGGGTATGGGAGCCGACACAAGAAAAACTCCTGAGTATTCACGATGAAATAATTCGATTAACCAAGCTTATAAAAGATTTATCTGATTTGTCTAGAATTGAAAGTGAGCAAATAAAGCTAGATTTGCAGCACGTCAATTTGTCTTCAATTTTAAATAATGTTGTAGATAATTTTGAGCCTTTGCTTATAAGCAAAAATATTAACATTAAGAAGTATATTCAGTGCGATATTGAAATAATGGGAGACGCAGACAGATTAAACCAAATATTTATTAATTTGCTATCCAATTCATATAAGTATACCAATGAAGGAGGACAGATTACAGTGAGGTTAACTGAGTTAAAAGATAAAATCAGTGTTTTGATTCAAGATACTGGAGTAGGTATTTCCAAAGAAGACTTGTCACATATCTTTGAGAGATTCTACAGAGGTGATGTATCACGCAGTCGAGAAACAGGAGGGACGGGAATAGGGCTGACCGTTACAAAGGCAATGATAGAAGCACACAAAGGTATAGTGAAAGTTGAAAGTGAAATAGATAAAGGAACAAGAATTCTTATAGTTTTCCCTAAATCTTCATAACTTCTTCATAGTCTCTACATCAGTTCTTCATAATTGACAGCTATAATTAAAGTATAAAAAGTAATTAACAATTACAGATTATATTTTAGAGGAGGTCTTCAGTCATGAAGAAGAAAAGCGTAGTATTTATAACATCATTGGTACTTATCGCAGCGATAGCTATTCCGGCAGCCTTTGCAGCAGCGCCGGAAGATTCAAAAACATCAAAGTTTTTTGAGTCAATGTTTGATTTTCACAGGAAATGGGTAGATAAATCTGTGGAAAAAGGTGAAATTACTGAGCAACAAGCGCAACAGTATAATGAGCATTTTGATGCCATGGAAGAATATCATGAAGAAAATGGTTTTGAGGATCACTGCGGAGGAGCAGCAGGTCCCGGAAATGGTGCTAATAACCAAAGTTTCAGATCTCAGTTTAATGGTGGAATGATGGGCAGTAATGGTGGAATGATGAGTTCCTTCAGTGAACTATAGACAGGATTGTTGGATTCAGGTGGTGTTTATTGCCACCTGAATTTTTTCATATTTAAAAGCATTCTTTATATTTTCTTCATAAGTTCTTCAAGATTATATAATATAATTCTTATGATAATCAGGAATATACTGTGACGCTTTGTATAATGATTAGCACGGTCAATTAGAAAATATAATTTTATATGACGAAAAATAAAGAAAGGAGTGTTTATTATGATGGGATGGGGCTACGGTATGATGGGAGGCTGGTTTGGAATACTTATACCACTAGTTTTAGCCGGAGTTATCGTATATGCAGCTGTTAAATTATCTAGCAATAGTAATATAAGAGGCCAAAAAGAATATGATAGTTCATTAGCAATTCTTAACGAAAGATTCGCAAGAGGCGAAATCAGTGAAGAAGAATACAAGCAGAAAAAGGCTATATTATTAAAACGTTAATATTTTCAACTTTACACTATGGGTAATATTGGTTATTGTGATGGGGTAGAAGGTGCTAGGTTGAAGGAAAAGGGGAAAAAATGTGGAGATAAAAAATGTGCGAGATAGGGTTTTTGTTCTATTAAGTGTTTTTCTTGTTTCAGTTTCATTGTTTACTTACCAGGTAGTACTAACTAGAATTTATTCTGCGATTCTTTGGTATCATTATGTATTTTTAATTACATCTTTTGCAGTATTTGGATTGGGAATAGGCGGAATTATTGCTTATAAGCAGCAAGAAAAGAAAGAGCCAAGAAGTATTTTGAAAAAAAGAAAGAGACTAAATAATACAAAGGAAAGCGAGGCATCACCTCTAGAAAATATCAATAAAGCAGTAACCACTCTTTCAGTCTCTTATTTACTTGTACTTGGATTAATTTATTTTTTGCCATATATTAACACATTGCTTATATATGTAATATTAGGTACTATTCCCTTTGTAATTGGAGGATACTTTTTTTCAACACTTTTCAGAGAACTGTCAGGAATAAGCAATAAACTATATTTTGCAGATTTGCTGGGCTCCGGGATAGGTAGTGTTGCTGTATTAATGTCATTGAATTATCTTGGGATGTACAGATCGATTATATTTGTCTGTATTATTGCATCCTTGGCAGCAATTTTATACTCAAGCTCTCTAAAAATTAAAAATGTTTTTAATTATATTTTACCTTTAATATTGTTTGCTGCTATCTTATTGCCAGGGCATTATGTAAATAGTATTGAGCAAAATTTTAATGGAATAAAAACAAACGTGTCAAAAACTCTTGGTAACATAGAGAAATCAGGAAAGACCGGCGAAATTATTTATACAAAATGGAATGCTTTTTCAAGAACTGATGTTATTAAGATCAAAGAAGATCCTGATCAAATGGTGCTTACCATAGATGGTGCAGCCAATGCACCAATGTATAGATTTGACGGTAATATAGAAAGTCTTGATAAGTATAAAAAAAATACAGAGTTTATTCCTTTTTCATTCGGGAAAAATGACAGCACATTAATTATTGGTCCCGGCGGTGGAAGAGATATTCTTTTTGCACTGGCTGGTGGAAGCAAAGATATAACGGCAGTTGAAATTAATACTTCCAGCATTGAAGCAGTCCGGCAGTTTAAAGATTTTAATGGAAATATTTACGATAGACCGGAAGTGAGAATATATGGAGAAGATGGCCGGAATTATATAAGAAAGACACAAGATAAGTATGATGTTATCTTTCTATCGCTTGTTATGACCAGTACGTCCCAAGGAGCAGGGTATGCATTATCAGAAAATTATATCTATACGACTGAAGCCATGCAGGACTATTTAGCACACTTAAAAGGAGATGGTAAACTTGCATTTTTGGCCCATGATCAGGAGGATATGGGTAAGATTGTGGCAACTGCCATCCTTGCGTTGAAAAATCGAGGAGTACCGGTAAAAGATGCACCAAAGTATATTACAATATTCAGAAAAAATATGCCTCAGGCTCAGCATGGTAATGAACATATTCATAATCCCATGGTAATTATAAAAAATCAGCCATTTACTGAACAGCAAAGCAAAGAGTTGGCGCAAAGTGCAACTGAGAATGGGAATCTTCCCTTATATACTCCACATGTATATGAACAGGGTCCCCTGCAGCACATTAAGGAAGAGCACATTTCGATGGCTGAGTATTTGACAGGCTTTACCTATAATGTAACTCCCGCAACGGATGACAATCCATATTTCTATAATTTCGCTAAGGGAGTATCACCTGCTTTGGCTTTGATTCTATTATTTATACTTATAGGCAGTTTGATTCTATTTGTACCTTTTATTATAAAACATAGTGCTGTAAAACCTGCGTTGTATTTCAGTGGACTTGGTGCAGGATTTATGTTAATAGAAATCCCTCTTATACAAAAGTTCATCCTGTATCTTGGACATCCTGTCCTGGCTTTTACGTATGTTTTGGCAGCGCTATTGATCGGATGTGGCCTGGGAAGCTTCGTGAGCGGCAGCAAGGTATTTAGTAAAACAATAAAAGGAGTATATTTACCTCCAATACTAATTGTTATCGTAAATATTGCATTGATAAGTTCACTAGGGTTAATATTTAGAAACACTTCAAATTGGAGTTTGATAAACAGGATTCTTATATCATCACTACTTGTGATTGTTCAAGGATTATTCATGGGAATGCCATTCCCAAGAGGACTGAAACTATTAAATGAGAATAAAAAATCCGATATCATTCCGATTATGTGGGGAATTAATGGTGTAATGTCGGTTGTTGGTTCTGTTGTTTCAATTATATTATCGATGGAACTCGGATTTAATGGGGCATTAATAGCTGGCAGCATACTATACATCTTTGTTGCTCTTATCAGAAAGATATAGGTATGATATTTTAGTAGTATATGTGAGCTTGTGTTGTTATATAAAAAATTAATTGTAGTCTAAAAATCTTCACGGGTTCTTCATAATCAAGTAGTACAATATGAATAGTAGGAAATGAAACTGTAGTATCAAGATAAGAGAAAGATTTTAAGGGGGAATTTATGTGAAATGTCACGAAACCCAAAATAACAACAATAATAATGAAGGGCATAGTCATAAAGGGCATATGTCACACATGTGGTTGATGGTGCTGTGTTGTGCTATTCCGCTATTGTTATTGTTTGCACTACCACTATTAAAAGTTAACAATCCAAATCTAAAAGGTTTGCTGTCAGGAGCAATTTTCTTCTTGTGTCCTTTACTGCACTTGCTGATGATGCCTTTAATGTTTAGGAAAGACAAGAACAAAAAAGAAGACCATGGACATCAAATGAATAATCAGATTGAGGCAAATCGTTCGGATGGGTAATATGAGCTGCTGTGGTGGAAGTCATCAACAAGCAGTCAAGGTAATAATCAGGCAAAGTCTTCAGGAAGTCCCTTTATATATTTATAAGTGGCCTATGATAAGAGCAGTAGAGATAAGGTTCTGGAACTCCTACAATGTAAATCCTACAACAATATATCCGGCAAGAGCAAGTAACACGCCCAAAATTACATAAGGGGTGGAAGTAGTTAAATGTTCACCGAATGAGATATTTACCATTTCAGCAGATAAAGGGGATACTACATCTACTACTGCTCCACCCGCCCATACAGTTCCAACCATGATAGCAATATTTACACCTGAATTTATTGAAAAAGTAACAGCAAGAGGCATAATGAGCGCCCAGGTTGCCCAGGATGAGCCAATTGTGTAAGAAATAACTGCTGCAATGAGAAATAACACAGCAGGAATCAATAGTCTAGGAATGCTCTTAATAATATTCTCGCCTAACAGCTTGTTGAAGCCAAGGTCTTGTGTGACACTTGTTAATGCCCAGCTTAGCACTAAAATGATAATAAGTGAAATCACTTTTTCAGCACCTTTTATGATGTGCGCTTCAATCTCAGCAAGGCTGATTGTTTGAAATAAAAAGAAGACACTTGTTATGACGATAGTAAACAATGCTCCGGCAAATATGGATACATTAAAGTTTGCAGCACTAAGGGCACCGAAGAAGGTTTCTGACTTATTCTTACCGGTCTGCCAAAAGAAGAAAATGGTACTTGTAAGTAACACAACAACAGGTACAATAAGATTGATGCTTTTACTCGGGTATTCTTGCACTGATTGATTGGCGTTTTGCTCTTTTTCTATATGCTGTTCTGTAAGTTCTTCTCTTTCTTTCGCGTTTCCTAATTTGAGTTTTCCAAATCCAAGTCCCAATATGGTTACTCCGATAGCAATAAGAATCATGCTCCATGAAAAAAAGTTCCACAGCACGCTTGTCGCAACAATCGAATAAGCACTTTGATTAATCTCTTTTCCACGTATATTGTTAGTGACTAGGGTTACCATATATCTTAGATAGGATGTTGCAATAGGAATAAGCAGAATTAACTGCAGGCTTGTAACAGAAAGCAGAAAAGCTAGCTTCTCTTTTGAACCTTTTACTTTATCCAGTAAGGGATTTAATACTGTTCCTACAGCAATAGTATGGAAAGAGCTATCAAAAAAAGTAATGAGGCTCAGGAGCCAGCTCCAGCCTAATACACCGCGCTCGTTTTTTACCCATTTGCCGACTCTTTCGCTGAATCCTGATATTCCGCCTGCCATCTCAATTAAATCTGCCAGTGCACCAAAAGCAACAAGGAATCCCAGTGTATAGGCGCTGTCTTTATCAGCAACAGCTTCAATAATATAATTGCCTATAGAAGTAATTCCGCTGAAGATTGAGCGAGTGCTAAGAAGAGCTCCTACAATTACGCCGGTAAGCAGTGAAGGAATTAGTTTCTTCGTTTTAAAAGTTAAAACGATAGTAATTAGTGCTGGAATAACAGAAAGCCATGTCATGTTATACTCCTCCGGTTTATAGATTTATTGATATCTTTTCTATAGCCACAGATTTTATTCAGAAAAAGAGTCTTTTGTTAATACATACTAAACCGATAGGAAATTATAAGAATATTTATAAAAAGTATTGACATATTTTTTATAACATAGTAAAATCGGAATTACAAATTAAACAAGTAAGAATAGTAAGAAATAATAAAAGTTTTATGGAGGCGGTAAAAATGGCTAAAGTTGCAAAAAACTTAACGGATCTGATTGGGAATACTCCCTTGCTTGAACTGTCTAATTACAACAAATCAAAGAACCTAGAAGCAAAGGTTGTTGCAAAGCTTGAGTACTTTAATCCTGCAGGAAGCGTTAAAGACAGAATTGCCTATGCGATGATTAAGGATGCGGAAGACAAAGGATTAATAAATAAGGATTCAGTAATTATTGAGCCTACAAGCGGAAATACAGGAATAGGTCTTGCGTTTGTTGCAGCAGCAAAAGGTTATAGACTAATAATCACACTTCCTGAAACATTCAGTGTTGAACGAAGAAATCTATTAAAAGCTTTAGGTGCAGAGTTGGTATTAACACCCGGAGCAGAGGGCATACCTGGTGCTATTAAAAAAGCGGAGGAAATTGCAGTTCAAACTCCTCATTCATTTATACCCCAACAGTTTGAAAATCCAGCAAATCCAGAGATACATAGGAAAACTACAGCTGAAGAAATTTGGAGAGATACAGATGGAAAAGTGGATATAGTCGTTAGTGGAGTTGGCACTGGGGGAACAATTACCGGTGTTGGAGAAGCTTTAAAAGCTAAAAAGCCGAGTGTGCAAATGATTGCTGTTGAACCCTTTGATTCTCCTGTTCTCTCGGGAGGCGCAAAGGGGCCGCATAAGATTCAGGGTATTGGGGCTGGTTTTGTACCGCATATATACAATAAGGACGTTGTAGATGAAGTCTTTAAAGTTAAGAATGAGCAAGCCTTTGATACTTCAAGAAAACTTGCAAAAACAGAGGGATTGCTTGTAGGTATCTCTTCCGGTGCTGCGGTATTTGCTGCAACCGCGATAGCTAGAAGGCCTGAGAATAAAGGAAAGACAATTGTAGTCGTACTCCCGGATACAGGTGAAAGATATTTGTCAACACCTCTATTTCAAGACGAAGCATAAAACATAAAAACAAAAATCCTGCAGAAATGTTGCTATATCTGCATTTTTACAGGATTTTCTATATTTTAATAATAGCTTATAAACAGAGTTCTTAGCTTCAGAGGGAGTTTTGCTTGTGTCTGGAAGGTATACCCCTCCGGGTACAGGTAGTGGCGGTTAGTCATTGGATAAAATATATGCAATATTAGAAGGAATTGTAATGTTAGGGGCGTAAGGCCCCTAAAAAAAGAATATAATCCACACTAAATAGATATGAATACTACAATATAGGGGGGTTGTGAAATGCCTGATAATAAAAAGGAACTACTTAAAAAGTTATCAGATGCGGTAGTAAACATGGAGGAAGAGGAAACTGTCATACTTTCAAATGAGGTGATCTTACAGCAATATGACGCATACGAAGCAATAGATCAAGGACTTGCAGGTGGAATGGCGAGGGCTGGAAAGTTGTTTGAAGAAGAGGAATACTTTATTCCGGAACTTTTAATGTGTTCAGATGCAATGTATGCGGGACTCGAGGTTTTAAAGCCTCACATAAAGGCAGATGACAAAAGCGAGAAACACAAGGTAGTCATTGGTGTTGTCGAAGGAGATACCCATGATATAGGAAAGAACCTAGTGAAAATAATGCTGGAAACATCCGGCTTTGAAGTTATAGATCTCGGAAGAGACATACCGCCTTTACGATTTGTAGAAAAAGCAAAGGAAATAAAAGCAAAAATCATAGCATTATCTACTTTAATGACTACAACAATGGATGGAATGGCTGAAGTTATAAACATTTTAAATCAGCAGGAAATAAGAGGGCAATTCAAAGTGATGGTGGGCGGTGGCCCGATTTCGCAAGGTTTTGCCGATAAAATAGGGGCTGATGGATACTCTGTAAATGCAGCAGAGGCTGTCAGACTGGCAAAAAGGTTGGTTGGAGGTGTGGCTTAATGGCATGCGATCAAATGACTCCAATAGAAAGGCTCACTGCTTATGGTAAAGACCACGGCATTGATAGATTGCCATGTGTGCCTATTGTTGGGAATACTGCTGCCAGGGTAATAGGAGCTAAAGTTTCTGATTTTAAAGGGAATGGAAAATTGATTGCTAAAGCTCACATAGAAGCATACAAGCTTTTTCGCTATGATATTATCAGAATTTTTACCGATCTTTATACTCAGGCTGAAGCGATGGGCGCAAGGGTGTATTACCCTTACGATGAAACGGCATATTTGGATGCACCTGCAATTGACGATGTTTCCAACATTGAATCATTAAACCCGGCAGACCCAAATAAAGATGGAAACCTACCGCACCATATTGAAGCAATGAAGATAGCTGTAGATGCGGTAGGGACGGAAGTAACCGTAACAGGGGCAGTTACATGTCCTTTTACAAATGCCTCATTCCTAATAGGTGCCGAAAACCTCGTAAGGTTGATGATTAAAAATCCTGAGAAAGTACATAGATTGTGTGAAATCTCTTTGGAAACCAATCTTAGATATGTACAAGCAATCATTGATGCAGGATGCACACCTAGCCTTACTGATGCAATGTCTTCAAGCACAGTAATAAGTCCAAAGCAGTTTAAGGAATTTTCATATCCATATCTAAAAAGGTTGATTGAATATATCCATTTAAGAGGAAAAAGTGTAACTCTTCATATATGTGGCAAAACAAACAAGATATGGGATTTGATGGTGGAAGCCGGAACGGATTGTATTAGTATAGATAATGATGTTGACCTGCTTGAAGCAAAGCAGAAGGTAGGAGATAAAGTAAGATTAATGGGAAATGTAAAACCATCGGAAATTATGCTGGAAGGAACAGAAGAGGATGTGAGGAAAGCGGTCATTGATTGTATCAAAAAGGCCCATGACAACCCCAAAGGTTATATTGTAGCTTCCGGTTGCAGCCTTCCCACAGAGACGCCTTTCAGAAACATCCATGCGATGCTTAATACCGTGAGGGAGATTGGCTTTCCGGTAAATATCGAAAAGTTGGGAAGAGGGGAATAGTGGTGGATATTATTAGCCCAAAGGAAAGAATACTAAGGGTTTTGAGCAAAGAAAAGGTAGACCGCCCACCTGTTGTTTGCCCAGGAGGAATGATGAATGCTGCAATTGTTGATGTAATGAACAAAACAGGGCATACGCTTCCTGAAGCACATCATGATGATAAGCTTATGGCGGAACTTTCTAGTGATGTTCACGCGCATACAGGATTTGAAAATTTCGGAATACCTTTTTGCATGACTGTTGAGGCAGAGGTTTTAGGGAGCGAAATAAATTTTGGAACCTTGGCATGTGAACCTAAAATCGCGAAAGAAGTATTTCCGTCCGTATCAAAGGTTGAATATAAAGACATTCACCAAGTTCTAAAGCAAGGTAGGGTGGATACCATTATTCAGGCAGGTTATTACTTGTCGAAGAAATATCCGGATGTGCCTGTGATTGGCAATTTGACAGGTCCGATAAGTACTGCGGCGTCCATCGTAGATCCCATGCCTTTCCTAAAAGAACTAAGGAAAGATAGGAAAAATGCACATAAGCTCATAGACTATGTGACTGATTTTTTAATTGAATATGCACGTCTGATGATAGATAATGGTGCGACCTTGATATCTGTTGGAGATCCGACTGCTACCGGTGAAATACTGGGACCAAAAATGTTTGAAGAGTATGCCGTAAGGTATTTGAATAAATTAATTGATGGAATTCATTCGGTTAGTGCGCCTGTTATTGTACATATATGTGGGAATATGAATATGGTAAAACCCCTTATTCCCGGAATCAGATCTAATGCAATAAGTACCGATGCACTGGTAAACTTGCGTTTGCTAAAAGAAGAGTTTCCTACTCTTACAACAATGGGAAATTTAAGTACTTTTCTTCTTGAACTTGGTACACCGGAAAAAGTATCCGGTCAGACGATGCGGCTGTTAAATGACGGTATTGATATTATATCGCCAGCTTGCGGTTTGAGTACCTCATCTTCACTTGATAATATTCAAGCTTTGACAAGAACGGTAAAGGAGAGTTGACTACCATGGCACAAGTTGTTTTTTATCCTGATAACAAATCGATTACCGTTCCTGAGGGTACTACTATTCTTCGGGCAGCCCGTAAGGCAGGCGTTGTTATCGAATCTCCATGTTATGGGGCGGGTACTTGCGGAAAATGCAGAGTAAAATTGGATAAAGAGTCATTAAGAAACATTGTTTCTACTGGCATACACCATCTTTCTAAAAATGAGGAAGAAGAAGGATATGTTTTGTCCTGTGAAGCCAAAGTCATGGGAAATGTAAAAGTAGAGATAATTAGTAATCAAAAAAACAATACCTTGAAAATATTAAGCAAGGGACAAAGTTTTGAGGTTAGAGTCGAACCATTCATTAGAAAAGAATATTTAAAAGAGGAAAATGATACCAAAATATTTGCCGGCCATAAAGAATTAGGTGTCGAAATTGGCGATACCAGGCAAAAGAACTATGGCATTGTCATTGACATAGGTACAACCACCCTTGTCGCATCGCTTGTCGATTTAAATACCGGCTTGGAAATAAGTACTGCTTCATCCTTGAATCCGCAAGCCCTTCATGCGCAGGACGTATTATCAAGGATTAAGCTTGCATCTGAGGATGATGGGCTGACGATGATGTATTCTGAGTTGATTAGAGAGATAAACAAAATGATCGGTGAACTAACAGAAGGATCGGATGTGAAGGAAAAAAACATATATGAAGTGATCTTTAGTGGAAATACATGTATGCTGCATCTGGCTTCAAATACAAATCCCGGGTCATTAGGAAAGTATCCCTATATATCACAAATGAACGGTGGAATGTATCTAAATGCTTCGGAACATACGCTGAACATATCTCAATTTGGCATTATATATCTTCCTCCAATTATTTCTGCTTATGTTGGGGCGGATATTACATCGGGAATACTTGCATCACAATTACATGAGAAAAAAGGGATCACACTTTTTGTCGATATAGGTACCAATGGTGAGATGGCTATCAGTTTTGATGGAAAGCTTTCAGCCACATCCACAGCAGCCGGTCCGGCATTCGAAGGCATGAACATTACACATGGCATGAGAGCAGGGCAGGGGGCGGTTGAACTCTTTGAAATTGAGAATGATGGAGATATACGGCTTAAGGTGATTGATGAAACGGAAGCAATTGGGATATGTGGAAGCGGACTGTTGGATATTGTTGGACAACTTGTTTCCCATGGAGTGATAAATAAAAACGGCAAGTTTGTTGACCCTGAAACAAGCGCCTTACTGCCTTCTTTAAAAGGAAGACTGGTCAAGCAGGATGGGAAGAGTGTTTTTAAAATTACCGACAAGGTATTCCTTTCTCAAAAGGATGTAAGGCAGGTTCAGCTTGCAAAAGGTGCTGTAAGGGCAGGGATTGAGTTTTTGCTTGAGAGTAAGGGTGTGAATGCCGCTGATGTAGATAAAGTTCTGATTGCAGGTTCCTTTGGTTATCATCTTAGAGCAAAAAGCCTTATTAATATAGGACTTTTGCCTAAGGATTTTGAGGGGAAGATTGACTTTATCGGTAACACTTCGAAATCCGGGGGGCAAGCCTTCTTGTTGAATAAGAACTATAGGAAACAGATGGAGGAAATAGTTAAGGAAGTAGAAGTAGTGGAATTAGCAAATTATAAAGATTTTGACAAGGTGTTTGTTAAGTGTCTTGGATTTTAGGAGGGAATAAGATGAGTAATGAAAATCATAATAATTTCAGCTGCTCGGATTGCGGAGTTTTAAACTGCTATAGGAAAGACAAAAACTTTCCTAAGAATTGTTTAACCATTATAACGTCGGATAGGGAAATTGAAAGAATCAATGAATTATATAGAAATGACCAGTTAGTCTCTAAAATCTCTCATGCGGCAGCGGAAATTGAAGGTACCTATTACGGAAAATTGACAAGAGTAGAAGAGATTATAGCTTTCGCAAAAAAAATAGAAGCTAAAAAGATAGGTATTGCTACCTGTATAGGTTTGATGAGTGAGGCAAAGACGTTTGCTAAAATTCTTAAAATAAAAGGGCTTGAAAGCTACAGCGTTATCTGCAAAGTAGGATCCATTGACAAAACCGAGGTAGGGGTTGCTGAAGAGCTCAAAATTCAAAAAGGATGTCATGAGGCGCTTTGTAATCCTATCCTACAGGCAAAATTGCTTAATAAGCAAAAAACAGACCTAAATGTAATTGTTGGTTTATGTGTGGGGCATGATTCTTTATTTATAAAATACTCTAAAGCACCCGTAACAACTTTAATAACAAAAGACAGGGTATTAGGACATAACCCTGCAGCAGCTCTTTATACAAGTGGCTTTTATTATAAGAGGCTTTTACAAGAAGGAGATATTTGATTCACATTCATCTTTAATGGAGGCGGGATAAAGTGAGCAAACGAATTATTGCAGTAATTATATCACTAGTATTATTGATAACCGTGTTCAGCGGTTGTGCAGAAAATAAAACCGCTGATGACAGCGGAGCCAATCAAATAACTTCGAACGATGAAAATGAGAAGAAAGAATTGAAGAAGTTTAACGTAGGTTACTTAGCTTCGCCGGGGCAGGTGCTTTATTTTATAGCAAAGGAAAAAGGTTACTTCAAGGAAGAAGGACTGGATGTAGAATTATTCTTGTTTGCTAATTCGGGAGAAGGTTTAAATGCAATTAATGCCGGGAAGTTAGATGTTGGCTCATTTGGTACGGCTGCACCTTTGACATTTATATCAAAAGGAACTGATTTTACTATATTTGGTGGCCAGCAGACTGAAGGACATGGTATTATTGCACTTCCTGAAAAGGCAAAAGAGCTTAGCGACTTGAGCAGCTTTAAAGGGAAGACCATTGCAACAGTGAGACTTGCAACAGGAGATATTCTATTCAGAAGCGCTTTGACAGAAGCGGGAATTGACTGGAAGAAGGATTTGACTATTAATGAATTAGACTCGCCGGCATCTGTTCTTGAAGCTGTTAAAAAGGGAAGTGTTGATGCAGGTATTGTATGGACTCCTTTTATTAAGCTGGGTGAAAAGCAAGGTTTTGAGATAGTGATGTATTCAGGTGATTTGGTGAAGATGCATACTTGCTGCCGTCAAGTTGCTTTGACATCAAAGGTCAAGGAAAATACAAAGGATTATGAAAAGTTCCAAGCAGCGCTTATAAAAGCGTATAAGTTTTATCAGTTAAATCAGGACGAAACTGTAGATATCATTTCAAAATATGTAAAGATAGATAAGGATGTTATTAAAGCAGAAACCTACGGTGGATATATGTATAGCATCCCTGACCCGGACAAGGCCGGTGTAGTTGAATTTTGGAACTTGATGAATAAATCAGGCTATATTACTTCCGACCTGGAAATTGAAAATTATATAAATACATCCATATATAAGAATGCGCTTGATAATGTATTAAAGCAGTATCCAAATGATGAAGTTTATAAAAAGCTAAAAGCAGATTTCAAGGAGTAAAGGAGGCTGGAAAGAGGCTGTCTCAAAATGCGGAGCGGTCAAGACCGCTCCCTACAAAATGTGACGTTACATACAAATAATCACAATATATTGTAGGGAATGGTGTTGATTATTCCGAAAAACATCATCTTGAGACAGTCCATTTGAGAAAGATATGAGTAAAATAAGCTTACAAAATGTATCTTTAAAATATGAAGAAAAGAATAATAACTTTTGTGCCATTAAGAACATTAATATTTCCATAAAAGAAGGGGAATTTGTCAGTCTTATCGGTCCAAGCGGGTGTGGTAAGAGTACACTGCTAAATTTGTTGACGGGACTTAATTCTCCTTCAGATGGATGTATTTTGTTGAATGGAAAGCAAATACAGGGTACTGGAACTGAAAGGGGAGTTGTTTTCCAGCACTACTCATTATTCCCTTGGATGAGTGCCCGGAAGAATTTGATTTTTGGTTTAAGGCAGATTTATAAGACAAAAAACAGAAGAGAATTAGAGAGTATAGCAGATAAATATCTGGAACTGGTTGGCCTTAAGGAGTTCATGAACAAGTATCCTTCGCAGTTATCAGGGGGAATGCAGCAGAGAGTTGCAATTGCCAGGGCTTTTGCGATGAATCCTGGTGTTTTGTTAATGGATGAACCGTTTGGAGCGGTAGATGCAAAGAATAGGGTTATGCTCCAGGAACTTTTGTTAGAGTTATGGGATAGCGGTAGTGAGAGGAAAACTGTCATTCTGGTAACTCACGATATTGATGAAGCAATATTATTATCGGATAGAATTGTTGTCATGTCGGCAAGCCCCGGTACAGTAAAAAAGGAAATCAATATTGACTTTGAAAGACCTAGGGATAGAACATCCCTTATAAGGTCAGATGAATACACCAATCTTCGAAATAAACTCGTAAGCCTTTTTTATGATGACTTGATACAAAAAATAGGTGGAGACGAAGTTGTCCTTTAAAGCAATTTTGCAAGGGAGGTTTTTATGAAAAAAATAATAACTATTTCAAATATTCTATTTCTAGCAGCTTTGCTGTTGATGCTTGTTCCATCTAAGAGGACAGGAACTGATTCAGGATACTATATTGCCTTGATTTTGCTCCTTGAAGTGTTTTATATATTAAACGCTATATTCAAAAAAGATGAAGAAAAAACCCAAACTACAGGGGATATTACTGCTATTATATTTAGTTTGATGATAATATGGGAGTTGGCGACAACTAAATTCGACTTATTGGATAAATTACTTTTCCCGACGTCGGCAGAAATCTTGTCGCTATTTATTTCAGAACTACCTGAACTATTAAAAGGGCTGGGGAGCTCTCTCCAGCTTTTATTTGGAGGATATGTATCAGCTTTAATAGTTGCGATTCCTCTGGCTTTAATGATTGGCTGGAGAAAGAGGGTATATAGAGTTGTTAAGCCGCTTACAAAAGTATTGGGTCCGATTCCGCCGATAGTATATATTCCCTATGCTATTGCTTTACTTCCGACTTTTAAGATTTCATCTGTTTTCGTTATTTTTATTGCAGCCTTTTGGCCGATATTTATAAATACTTTAAACGGAGTACTTAATGTAGAAAAAAGAATTATTGACTCGGCAAAAGCACTTAACGTTAGTGAAAAATCAATGCTCTTTCAGGTAATTTTACCGGCTGCGCTGCCTTCCATAATAACCGGTGCAACTCTAGGACTTACCCTGTCCTTTATCCTTCTAACCGCAGCAGAAATGATAGGCGCTACGTCAGGACTTGGTTGGTATGTTAAATACTTCTCTGATTTTGCCGACTATTCAAGGGTTATTGTGGGTATTATTTTTATCGGTATTGTTGTAACAGTAATTACATTTCTATTTGATAAAATTGAAGGTTATTTACTGCGCTGGAGAAGATGATTAATATAGCATTGCACATTTCAAAGTGATATAATATGGCTTGATAAAGCAGGGTGTATTTTTCTTAAAGAGGGCAAAGATAAGAATGATATTGCTAAAAATTCTTTAGACTCTTATTTTTAACAACTAGGGAGGAATAGTATGAATAAAAAAACTATCAAAGAGCTTTATCAAGATCGAAAAGCTGTTGAAGGCATAGAAATTCAGGTTTCAGGCTGGATAAGAGC
>JBFWMP010000043.1:0-17653 GCA_050251575.1 Clostridia bacterium | reverse complement strand
GAACGTCGCATTATTGTACTAATACACAACAAATAACATATTTCAAAAATATCTTTCTCAGAATCTATAATAATTGCTAATAACGGATATCCTACTTATAACAAAGCATTTCCAATTTCATAAGGAGGATTTCCATGACCAAAAAAGATGAACTCTATGACAACAGGCGGGCAGGCTTCAAGGGTGAGATGGTGGATGAAAAAGATTTAAAGGATATGGATCCGGCACAAAGCTATAAAAAGAAAAATCCTTATAAAACTCCGCCTAATAATATGACGACAAAAAAGGGATTCGAGTAATTGTACAAAAAATGTCTGTATAAACAGCCAAATTTATGCAGACATTTTTTTTCTGCTTACGTATTTAAAATACGTGGTGACATTGAACGATACTGGCTTCATAGAATGCCGTATAGTTTTGAAAATCTATAGAAAATATTTGGGAGGTCTATTATGAAAAGAACTAGAGTTATAAGTTTGATTTTGTTGGTCATCATGACGATGACACTATTTTCCGGTTGCAGCCAAAAGGAGCAGGAAGAGGCAGCTGTTTTGCTTACACCGGTAGAAACATATAAATCAGCAAAAGGAAATGTTAAAGTTACCTATGCTGCATCAGGACAGGTAAAGCCTTTGAAAGAGGTGGCAATTGTGCCGAAGCTGGCGGGTAAGGTTGAAAAGGTTTTGAAAGATATTGGGGATAAAGTAGAAGTAGGAGAGGTATTATTTAGTCTTGAGAAACAAGATTTGCATCAATCATTGGAACAGTTGGATGCTCAATTGAGACAATCGATGCTGCAAGCTGAAGCGGCATTAAAACAGGCAGAGATACAATTAAGTAACGCAAAAACAGACTACGATAATAATAAAGTTTTATTTGAAGGTGAAGCAATCTCCAAGCAGATGATGGATAACTATAAAAAAGATTATCAAGAATCAGAAATTCAGTATAAAAGTGCACTAGATAACTACTTGCTTCTGCAGAATAAGGCGGGAAAGTCCACTATTGAAACTCAAAAAGAAGCCGTAGTGCAAAAGGTTGAAGATTCGGATGTAAAAGCACCTATTTCCGGCATCATTGCACAAAAAAGTGTTGAAGTAGGGGAGATAGCATCGCAGCAAGTACCGGCTTATACCATTGTGGATATGGATACTGTAATTGTTGAAGCGACGGTGACAGAACGAATTATCAATAAAATTAGAAAAGGGCAGGAAGTCCTTGTAGCGATTGAAGCACTAGAAGGTAAAACATTTAGAGGTCAAGTGGATGCGTTAAGTCCTGCAGTAACAGACCGGGGTATAGGTTATCCTGTAAAGATAATCATTGCCAATGAGAAGCATGAAATAAAACCAGGTATGTTTGCGGAAATAAATTTTACTACAGATTTCAAAGATAACGTAATAACTATCCCAATAGAAGCTGTTATCAGTCGGATTGGGAAGAGCAGTATATTCGTTCTTGAAGGTGATATTGCCAGAAAACGTGAAGTGCAGTTAGGGTTCAAAGATGATAAAAACTACGAAGTAGTCGCAGGACTTAATGAAGGAGAAGAGGTAATCGTTAAGGGGCAGCAGTTTGTTATTGATGGTGAGAAGGTGCAGCCGGTAGGGGGTGCAAAGTAATGAAGCTATCTGAAATAGCTATTAAAAGGCCGGTGACTGTTCTTATGATGGTCATGATGATTATTGTATTGGGCACAGTATCACTGGCTGGACTCAATATGGATCTAATGCCGGATATCTCATTTCCTATAGCAGCAGTAATCACTAATTATCCGGGTGCCGGTCCCAAAGAAATCGAAACTATGATTACCAAGCCTATGGAGCAGGCGGTAGGAACGGTAGATAATTTCAAGAAAGTAACCTCCACCTCCGGAAGCGGTGTGTCTATGGTTACGGTAGAGTTTACCCAGGGAACCAATATGGATTATGCGGCACTGCAGCTGCGTGAAAAATCCGATATGGTTAAGTCTATGCTTCCAGAGGATGTTAAGGAACCAATCATCTATCAATACGATATGAGCATGATGCCCATCATAGAATTGGGGATGTCATATGGAGATGATCTTGCCAGTTTGAAATCTTTGGCGGAAGACAAAATAAAAGAGAGATTGGAAAGACTTAAAGGAGTAGCTGCTGTAGATATTTACGGTGGTCTGGAAGAAGAAATCAAAATAAATATTATTCCTGAAAAAATGAGGGGATACGGAATATCTATTGCACAATTGAATCAGATTCTTCAGGCAGAAAATCTTAATCTGCCGGGCGGAGAGTTGCAAGAGGGAAAATCTGAGTTTACTGTGAGAACTACCGGAGAATTTTCAGATGTTGATGAGATTATAGACTTGTCTATTCCAACCTCAAAAGGGATTATCCAGTTGAAGGATATCGCTCAGGTTCAACAGGGATATCAGGATACAAAGATGCAGGCAAACATGAATGGAAAGCCTTGTGTACTGCTGATAGTGAGAAAACAATCAGGATTTAATACTGTTAAAGTATCTGATGCAGTAAATAAGGAGCTTGGAAAGATAAAAAAAGAGTTGGATCAGGTGGAATTTGAAACTGTCTTTGATCAAGCAGACTTTGTAAAGCAGTCATTAGGAAGCGTAACAAATAATGCTATTATTGGCGGTATACTGGCAGTATTAATTTTATTTATCTTTTTGAAGAATATAAGGACTACTTTTATCATCGGTGTTGCAATTCCTATCTCAATCATTACTACATTTATCTTAATATATTTCAGTGGTATTTCACTGAATATGATGTCTCTTGGGGGATTGGCATTAGGAGTAGGAATGTTGGTAGATAACTCTATCGTAGTACTTGAAAGTATATACAGGTACCGCGAAGAAGGCTTTAGCCGTATTGAATCAGCAAGGCAAGGCAGCACTGAGGTAGCAATGGCAGTAGTTGCATCTACTTTGACAACCATTGCAGTATTTTTGCCCATTGCCTTTATAAAGGATAATATGGCAATTACCATGTTTAGGGAACTGGCATTAACAGTTACTTTTTCATTGGTTGCTTCATTAATTGTGGCACTAACACTGGTACCAATGATGGCTTCAAAGATCTTAAAGATTGAGAAGATGGAAGATTTGATGCGGAAGAATACTCCTGTCGCTGTGATTGACCGGGCATTTGAAAAATTTTTTAAAGGCTTGGAAGCTGCCTATGAGAAACTACTTAAGTGGGCGGTGGGACATCGAAAAAGTGTTGTATTTGGTACTATTGCGTTATTAATCATCAGTGGCTTGGTTGCTGCGATGTTTACCGGGGCAGAATATTTTCCACAGACCGATGAAGGAATGTTTTCGGTTACGATGAAGCTGCCTAAAGGAACTGTTGTAGATGAAACAGTTAAAATAGCTGCTTTGGTGGAGGAAAAGATACAAGAATTTAGTGAACTGGAATATATATTTGTTATAACTGGATTTGACGGAAATGCGGAAGATAGCAGTATGGCGGTAGTTTATGGTTCATTTGGTTCTAAAACAGAAAGAAAAAAAGGAATCAGTCAGCTGTTGGATGAGCTTCGTGAGAAAACGAAGAATATTGCCGGAGCTAAGATAAGTATAGAAAAATTAAATATGATGTCGATGGGCAGCAGCGGCAAGCCAATTACTATCAACATCAAAGGCGATGAGTTGGACGTTTTAAAAGACTTATCCGACCAGATGGTAGAGGAAGTCAGGAAGGTGCAGGGAACGAGGGAGGTAAGCTCTTCTATTGCCCAAACCGTTCCAGAGGCTCAGGTGAAAATTGATAGAAAAAAAGCAGCACAGTATGGCGTATCAGCTTACACTCTTGCAAATACGGTACAGACGGCAATTATGGGGCAAACAGCAACGAGGTATAAAATAGCAGGTGAAGAAATAGATGTAAAGGTAAGATTAAGATCCGATTCAAGAAAGGATTTGAAAGATCTCGAGGCAATAACCATTCTAACGCCTGCGGGGCAGCAGATTCCTCTATACGAGATAGCAAAAATTGTTGTTGATGAAGCGCCTGCAAGTATCTACAGAGATAATCAAATAAGGCAGGTAAGCGTTTCAGGAGATATCAGCGGCAGGGATGCAGCAAGTGTATTTGCAGATATACAAAAACGGATTGATGCTATGGAAGTTCCACAGGGATACGAAATAAATCTGGGCGGAGAAAATCAAGACATGATAGATGCTGCTGTAGCGTTTGGATTGGCGTTATTACTCGCTATCATACTGGTATATATGATTATGGCGTCACAGTTTGAATCTTTACTGCATCCGTTTACCATTATGTTTACAGTGCCGCTGGCATTTATCGGTGTAGCGCTTGCAATGGCCATTGCAAGAAAACCTTTCAGTGTACCATCATTTACAGGTATCATTATGCTGGCAGGTATTGTCGTTAATAATGCTATTGTCTTAGTAGATTATATTAATACCCTCAGAGGCAGAGGAGCAGAAAGAAATGAGGCTATTTTCAAAGCAGGACCAATCAGGCTAAGACCTATTCTTATGACGACGCTTAGTACTGTACTAGGTCTTGTGCCGCTGGCTATGGGAATAGGAGAAGGAGCAGAGCAGCAAGCACCGATGGCTATTACCGTTATCGGAGGATTAACTTTCTCCACCTTATTGACATTGGTATTTATACCTGTACTCTATACCATCTTCGATGACTTTGGAAAGTGGTTTAAAAAACTTTTTAAGAGAAAGAATAAGACTATAGTAACAGTTGGACAGTAAACTTTAGCTAGGAGCTAGGAGCTAGGAGCTAGGAGCTAGGAGCTAGGAGCTAGGAGTTTGAAGCTGGGAGCTGACAGCTCCTAGCTTTGATGAATTGAGGTTATTGATTTGAGCAAGTTTAAGCAGCTTGTACCTTTTTTTAAACAATATAAATATAGATATATCATTGGAATATTATGCATCCTACTAGTGGATGCACTTCAAGTTGTTAACCCTAAAATACTTGGAAGCATTACCGGGCTGCTTGAAAAAGGAAATGCAACAAGGGAGCAATTAGGACAATATGTAGGACTGTTGTTGGCAATTGCTCTAGCTGTAGGTATTTTACGCTACTTGTGGAGGGCTTATATTGTTGGAACAGGAAGGCTGTTGGAGAATTATTTGCGCGACAGCCTTTTTTCTCATTTTCAATCTCTGTCTCAGGATTTTTTTAATCAGCATAAGACAGGAGATTTAATGGCACATGCTACCAATGACATTCTTTCTATTCGAACGATGTTTAGTATGGGCATTGTAGCGGCGGTAGACTTTGTGTTCTTAACAATTGCTTCCGTATATATGATGGCGACCACGATTCACTTAAAACTAACAGTAGCAGCGCTATCACCGCTGATGATATTGGCATTTGTTTTGTTAAAATTTGTAAAAATTATACAGCAAAGATTTAAAGAATCTCAGGAAGCTTTTGCTGCATTGACCGATAATGTACAGGAAGCATTTTCCGGAATCAGAGTGATAAAGTCTTTTGTGCAAGAGGAAGAAGAGTTTAAAAAGTATACAAAAGTGAATGCGGATAATATGGAAAAAAATATTAGACTGGCACGAATATGGAGCATAGCATTTCCATTGATAATGTTTATCGCTTCTCTCAGCATCCTGATTACGCTATTATATGGCGGCATTCTAGTAATACAGAGGGAGATAGAGTTGGGAGACTTTATCGCCTTCAATGGTTATCTGGGATTATTGGTTTGGCCTATGATGGCGCTTGGTTGGGTAACCGGCCTTATTCAACGAGGGATTGCCTCAATGGATAGGCTAAATATTTTGTTTCAGGAAAAGCCTGAAATTCTAGATGGAGAAAATGCAGTAAGGATGAATGTGAAAGGAGATATTCGATTTGAGGGGCTTACCTTCACTTATCCGGGTGAGAAAGTGCCTGTATTGAAAAATATTTCATTACATATTCCTCAAGGTCAGATGTTGGCAGTTGTAGGAAGGACGGGCAGCGGTAAAAGCACGTTGGTGAATCTTATTATAAGACTTTATAATGTAGAGAGCGGACAACTTTTTATCGATAATGTGGATATTAATGACATTCAGTTGGATTCACTCAGACAAAGTATAGGGTGTGTACCGCAGGATAATTTTTTATTCTCCACTACAATCAAAGAAAACATTGATTTTTTTATGGGTGCTTCTATACAGCAGATAGAAGAAGCTGCAAAGATAGCTCAGGTCTATCAAGATATTAAGGGATTCCCTGAACAATTTCACACGGTGCTTGGAGAAAGAGGTGTCAGCTTATCAGGAGGTCAAAAGCAGAGGATATCGATGGCGAGAGCACTTGTCAGGAATCCTGAAGTTTTAATATTGGATGATAGCTTGTCGGCAGTGGACACCCGTACAGAAGAAGCAATACTTAACAGTCTGCAGATATTTATGAGGAATAGAACCAGCATTGTCGTATCTCATCGGATATCTTCCATTAAAAATGCTGATCAAATTATTGTATTAGATCATGGGAAGATTGTTGAACGTGGTACACATGAACAATTGCTGGAGCAGCAGGGTTTATATAATGAAATATATCTTAAGCAATTATTGGAGGAAAAGCTTGAACATGAGGAGTAACAAAAATGTCGGAAAAAGGATATCATGAAGAAGAAACATTAGGCAAGGTATACGACTCAAAGTTAATGAAGAGGCTATTAAGCTATGCAGCCCCTTACTTCGCCATACTGATAGTATCTATCATCCTGCTGTTTGCAGTGGCAGGAGCTGATTTGATGCGTCCTTATCTTGTTAAGATAGTGATTGATGGATATATCAATAATACGGCTTTAGCACAAGAGGAGAAAATCCAAGGAATTATATCACTGGCAGTAGTGTTTCTAGTAATTTCGACAGCAGGCTTTATATTAAATTATGTGCAGGTATTTATCCTTACCAGGACAGGGCAGAAGATTGTATTTAATATCCGGCAGCAGATATTTTCTCATATTGAAAAACTGCCTCTTTCATATTTTGATAAGAATCCTGTAGGCAGATTAGTGACAAGAGTAACCAATGATACGGAGACGCTGAATGAAATGTATACCAGTGTAATGGTCAATCTCTTCAAAGACTTGCTGCTGGTGGCAGGGTCGATTGTTGGAATGTTCATCTTAGACTTTAGGCTAGGTGTGATCACGATGACGGTCTTTCCATTAATTATAGGAGTTACGCTTATCTTCAGGATAAAGGCAAGAGATGCTTATCGTCAGGTTAGAGTAAGGTTGGCCAGGTTAAATGCCGTACTGTCGGAAAACATTTCAGGGATGAAGATTATCCATATCTTTCAGCGGCAGCATGAAAAACTAGAGCAGTTTAAGAAAATTAATCATGATTATTACCGGGCAGGCATGAAGGAAGTAACAGTTTATGGCGTTTTCAGACCTGCCATTGAGATGATTGCTTCACTGGGAGTGACATTGATTCTATGGTTCGGGGGAATGGATATCATTGAGGGAACAATGGAATTTGGTGTACTCTATGCCTTTATAAATTATTTATACCAAATGTTTCAGCCTATCAATGATTTATCGGAAAAGTATAACATACTTCAATCTGCCATGGCATCCTCCGAAAGAATTTTTCAGATACTGGACGAGAAGGCAGAAGTTAATCAACCGGATAGGATTTTGAAGGCAGAAACCTTAAAGGGAAAGATAGAGTTTAAGAATGTATGGTTTGCTTACAATGACGATGAATGGGTTTTGAGAGATGTGTGCTTTACCATTGAAGCAGGTCAGACAGTGGCATTTGTTGGGGCAACAGGAGCAGGAAAGACCTCTATTATTAATCTGATAAATCGTTTTTATGAGATTCAGAAAGGCCAAATAACCATAGATAATATGGATATCAGTAAAATGGAAAAGACTGTATTGCGAAGAAATATTGCGGTAGTTTTGCAGGATGTGTTCTTGTTTTCCGGAGATATACAGTCTAATATCCGATTGAATAACAGCGCAATTACAGAAGAGCAGGTTAAAAGGATAGCAGAGTATGTAAATGCTTCTCAATTTATTGAGAAATTGCCGGGGAAATATCTGCATGAAGTAAAGGAAAGAGGAGTCACACTTTCGGCAGGGCAGCGCCAACTCTTGGCATTTGCAAGGGCGTTGGTATTTGATCCGCCTATACTGGTGTTGGATGAAGCGACAGCAAACATTGACACCGAAACAGAGTTGCTCATACAAGATGCACTGAAAAAGTTGACAAAGGATAGAACGACGATTGTCATCGCACATAGACTGTCTACAATACAGCATGCCGACAAAATCATTGTGCTGCATCATGGGCGTATTCGAGAGATAGGGAATCATCAAGAATTATTGAATCAAAAAGGAATGTATTATGATTTGTATAGATTACAGATGAGTTGAGACCATTTCTTTTATTTACCTTTATACACCACATTTAAATGAATAGTTTCTAAAATTCCTGAATAATTTGATAGGAGGGAAAAGTATACTTGAGGTGAAGTATGGTGAGAAGAAATAACCACCCTTTTATTGGGATTGTATTAATAGTATTTAGTATTTTTCTGCTTTTCTATGATGGGAAAGTAGGTACTTCTGCCTGGAGGCAAGTAATGTGGATTATACCTATTATGTTGCTGGGGAGCGGAATGGCTTTTCATATTTTTTACTTTATGAAACCTTATAAAAATAGAGGTATGTTGATACCCGGAGGGATGCTAATTACATATAGTATTGTTGCATTTATATGTATAAGCAGCAAAGATTGGGGGTTGGCAGCTGCCTTTTGGCCTTTACTTCCTTTAGGCATTATTATAGGATTCACAGAATACAGTCTATCCTGCCAACATAGAAATAATATCTTTATACCTCTCCTGGTGATAGGTGGAGTAGGTATAGTGTTCTTATGTATTAATTTAGAGATATTTAAGAAAGTAAGCATTATACCCGTCTTGCTCTTTATAATAGGAGTTATTCTAATAATCAGAAATAATAGAAAAAGATTATTTTAGGACGTTATGTAAAATAATATTTGTTTATTATTACAGTTTGATGGGTATATAATTCAAGGATATCTATTACATAAGAATACTAAGGAAAGGCAAGTGATTCTGTATATGAAAGAAGGTCTAGGAACACATAGCATACGATTTAAGCTGACATTATCCTTTGCAATTATTATGATTATATTTGCAGTGATAGTAGGGTATGAAGGCTACCGGGAGGCTAAGAAAGAGCTCACAAAAGCAGGAATAACTGATTTGACTCATTTGATCAGTGGATCTGTTGCAACCATTGAGGCTCTTAATCGTCAGGTAGCAGCAGGTGAGTTAGCATTGGAAGAAGCACAGGAAATCGCACGTGAGATTTTGAATGGTCCGATACTATCAGGGAAAGCAAGAGACCTTAACAAGGTTAATGTAAAGTATGGAAATGATGGTTATATATTTGCATTGGATAGCAGAAAGACAATGAAAATGCATCCGTTACTGCAAGATAATGATATGAATGGTATTATGAGCAAAGATGGTAAAGTGGACTTCATTAAACAGCTTACAGCTGATAAGCAGGGAATTATGCAGGCTCATTATTTATGGAATAATAAAGAGGGTGAGGCATTAAGAGAGAAGATTGCCTTATCACAATATTATGAGCCATGGGATTGGTTCATCGCAGTGAGTGCGTATTCAGATGAGTTTGAGGCGAATGCAAGACAGGTTGCCATAGCACTAATACTACCCATCTCCATTATGAGTATTGCAGGTATTTTGATATTGTTCCTTATTATTATAAGGTTTACTAGACCTATTATATATTCTTCTAACGCTATGCAGAAATTTGCTAATGGGGATTTGACTTATTCGGTCGAGACGAAGGGGCGGGATGAGATCAGTCAGTTAGGTGAATATATTAATACTGCTTCCGTTAAATTAAGTGAAATGCTTGGACAAGTTACTAAAACAGCCGATGAGGTCGCCGTTCATGCACAAAACCTTAATAAAAATGCAGATGAGAGCAGCAGAGCGATTGAACAGGTAGCTCAAACTGTAGAGAATGTTGCCCAAGGAGCTTCAGAACAAGCAAATGCGGCACAAAAAGGAGCCGAAATGATTCAAGGATTAGATTGTGAAATTAAAAAAGTATCCGAGAACTCAGAAACTTTGGCTAATTCTGCGATGACACTGAGACAATCAAGGGAGCAGGGAATTCAATCAGTAGAGATATTAAGAGATCGATCAGATAGAAGCAATCAGGCTGCAGGAAGAGTAGTACAAGGGATAGACAGGCTAAATAATAAATCACAAGAAATTGGTCAAATAAGTACGGTAATCAGTGGTGTGGCAGAGCAGACTAATTTATTAGCTTTGAATGCTGCCATTGAAGCAGCAAGAGCAGGGGAACAAGGAAGAGGCTTTGCTGTAGTAGCCGAAGAAATAAGAAAATTGGCAGAACAGTCACAAAGATCTGCGAAAGACATCAACCAGTTAATTCAGGAAGTTCAAAATGAAATACAAGTAAATAATTCAGTGATGGGTGAAGTAAAAACAGTGGTAGTTGAGCAGATAGATGCTGTAAAAGAGACAGAAAAAGCTTTTGACAATATAGCAAAGATAAGTGAAGAAATAGTTCAGCAGATTGAAGCAATTGCCGGTTCAATCAATTATATGGAGGAAGATTCTCAGAAGATTGTAGATGTAATCAATGATATTTCTGCAGTATCAGAGCAGTCCGCCGCCGCAGCGCAAGAAGTTGCCGCTTCTACTGAGGAACAGATTGCTTCTGTACAGGAGATTAGTTCTTCCGTAGATATTCTTGCTAAAATGGCAGATGACCTCAGGCAGCTGACAAAGCAATTTAAGTTAAGATAACACAATGACGGCAGGCACTTTAACTTGTTAGATAAGTTAAAGTGCCTGCCGTCATTATATGCTGATCCTTTGTGGGTACTTCTTCCAAAGCACATATCTCAGACCGGAGGTAATCAAGTCGGTCATCTTCATTACTATGCTAAGACGAGTATTCTGAAGTACAAGATAGTCTAGATATCCGCTAAAGTTAACAATTCCAGCGATGGAGATATCTCCTATTTCAGGTAAGACTTTATTTACACCGGCACCCGGCTTAAGGGGCCCCTTGTTAATAGTTACATATCCGATGTGGTCCATCTTGCCAAGGCAGGCATCAATAGCGATGATTAGGGGGTGGCTATAGTTTTCCTTGATAAAGTTATAATTTTCTTCCAGATTTTTCGCGTGCATCGGCTGATCCAGTGTACCCATTATATGAACATTTGCGTATCTCAGTGTACTAAGCTTGTATCCGACCAAGGGACCTAGGCTGTCTCCTGTGGAGCGGTCCGTGCCGATACATACTATTACGATATTTTCATAATATGGAAGTGTTGGGTCATTGAGCAGTGATGATAATGCCGAAGTAAATTCTCTGAATGCACCGATATGGTTGATATCGATATATACAGTGTTGGAAAGGGAATTAATCATTTAAATTTCCTCCGTTAGTAATATAGTGTACGTACAGTATTTTTTCCATAAGTTATTAACGTATACATTAATACATATGTATCTAGTCACCTAACTATTAACTTTTATTGCTTTTATGATATAATCTTCTAAAAGAGCAGGTGAGGGTAAAGATGGGGGAACATTTTTCAAACAAAGATTTATTGGATGTTGCAGTATCTATTGAAGAAGATGGGGTGGAGTTTTACACAAAGTTATATCAATATGTGAAAAACGATCGGGAAAAACAGGAGATTTTTTCTACTCTTGCTCAAGAAGAGAAGAATCACTCGGCTTTTTTCAAAAGGTTATATCGAGAAAGATTGCAGGAAAGTTCCGCCGGGGGTATAGACACTATATTTGATGGTGATGTAGCGGAAGCTGTTCGACATCTTGAAGAACATTATAAAGTATCCGAGGAAGATCTGTTGTCAATTGAAAAGCAAAGCTTTCAACAGATTATCAATTATGCGGTGGAACAGGAATATAAAACCATAACATTTTATTCAGCGTTATTAAAGAATATGCCGGATGATAAGATAAAAGAATCGCTGTATAAGATTATCCATGAAGAAGAGCAGCACGTGATCAAGCTTAAGGAAATGATATACTATAACAAAATCAGTGTTTCCAAGGAAGAGCATATCTATTTTATAGAAGATATTCTAAATAGTATGCAGGATTGGGTGCGAGTAATAGATCTTGATGACAACATTATTTATGTCAATGAAGCTATAAAGGCAGAGCTGGGTTATCATATTATAGGAAGAAAGTGCTTTGAAATAATAGGAAGAACCTCGCCTTGCGATGGGTGTATATCCAAACGGGCGGCAAGCCTACTCAAGCCTATACAAAAAGAAGAAGTGATTAATGGTAAGATATTTTCTGTAATGAGTTCGCCTTTGAAAAATTTGAACGGCGAAGTTCAGGCAGTTATTGAGGTGTTACGCGATATTACGCAAGCAAGGCTGATGGAAAATCAAATAAAAGCACAGAATAAAAGGTTTAATGAAGATTTGAATATTGCACGAAAGCTTCAGGGCAGCTTGCTTCCTAAACCCTTGAATATGGATAAGGTATCCTTCACCTATGCTTATAAGCCTTGTGAAGCTATAGGAGGGGACTTTTTTGATATTTTCCAAATTGATCAAACCCATGTAGGAGCATATATTGCAGATGTATCAGGTCATGGAGTACCTGCATCCATGCTTACCATGTTCCTGAGACAGACCATTCATAAACACGAACTATCTCCTGCCAAAGTCTTAAAGCATCTTTATTTGAATTACGGTGCAGGGGATTTTGGCACGGAATTATATATTACAATGTTTTATGCAGTCATTGATATTCAGAATAAGAAGATAAGGTATGCAAATGCAGGGCATAATATGCCTCCAATTTTGTTTAATCTTGAAAATCAATACCAGTTAAATGCTTCGGGCTTTCCAATCAGCAATTGGGTGGAGGAAGTCGGATATCAGGAATTTGAAACAGGATTTAGTGATGGGGACCGGATGTTGCTCCTGACAGACGGCATTGCAGATATTTGTAATCCCTCAGGACAAAGATATGGTGTTCAATTTATTGAAGAAAGTTTAGCCAATAATGCTTGTAAAGGAATTGAAGAAATGAAAAATATTATTATTCAAGATACATATAACTTTGCTTCCGGGGAAGAATTAGAAAGTAAGGAAATATGTGATGATATTACATTGGTTCTTTTAGAATTTAAATAGATACTAAGAAGTATTCACATAATAGAAAGGGATTTAACAATAGATGGATGCTTTTGTCATCCTAAGCGGCTGTGAAGAATCTTATTGCTATAGGCTAGATCCTTTGCAGTTGCTCAGGATGACAGTGTAGGATGATTGTTAATGTGCAATTATTAATGCAGTGTATACAGATAAATTTTTTAACGATTTTTTAGGTTTATGTTAATAATTAGGTCTTGTGTTTTAAAGAGTGTTCTGCTATAATATATTATTTTATTTTGACAAAAGATGCGAAATATGTTAGAATAATAATGATAGCCTTATTACACAAAAGAGGTGATAGAATGATAGAGAAGAATGATCTTTTTAAAATAAAGAGAAGCTTGGAAAACCATATTGGTCAACAGGTGCAGTTGACCGCCAAAAAAGGGCGTAAAAAGTCTGTTATTAAGCAAGGTATTATTGAAAGCACTTATCCGAGCATATTTATCGTAAAGCTTGATAATGAGAATGAAGCAGCAAGGAGAGTTTCCTACAGCTACACAGATATACTTACAAAAACAGTTGAATTAGTTGTATGCAGAAGCAATGAGAATATTCAGTGCAGCTAAAGAAGACGGTAAGCACAGCTTACCGTCTTTTTTGTATGTTTTTTTCCATTCTTATATGGGCAGCCTTTGATTGCCCGAATTATTATTTTTTGTCATATTCTTAATACTGTCCTAATATATATTACATAGTAGAAATTGTACAATGGTATATCAATTTAAGGGGGCGGATATAGGATGGCTTTGGAGCTTACGAAGGAATTTATCAATATAAATCATGTAGTAGCAGAAGACTTCACACAAACGCTGGTTGAAGGGGATATCATTGTTCCTGATATTAAACCGGATATTCTTAAGATTTTGCAGGTTGATGGAACAGCGGTCATTACCAATAGAGAGATACAACAGGATAGAGTAGTCATTACAGGTGTGGTAAACTTTAAGATTCTTTACGTTCCTGATGGTGCAGAAGAAGTGATAAAAAGCATTACAGCAAATACAAATTTTACACATCAGATAGATGTAAAATCAGCACGTCAGGATATGAAAGCACAAATTGAAAGTGATATAGAACATATAGAATTTACGACAGTGAACAGCAGGAAAGTAAATGTGAAGGCAGTAGTAAGCATTGATTGCAAGGTATTCAATACCATAAAGCTGGATATGGTTACAGACATAACCGGTGAAGAAGATGTTCAGATATTAAGAAAAAATGTAAAAGCCTATAATGTTGTAGCAGAGAGTAATGAGCAGCTTATTGTAAAAGAAGACATGGAAATTCCGGCCGGAAAGCCTTCTATTAAAGATCTGCTGAAGGTGGATACTAAGATTACCGGCAAGGATACCAAGCTAATTAATGGGAAGATTGTTGTGAAAGGCGAACTGACTGTTTGCACTCTTTATATCGGAGATATGGATAATAACTCTATCCAGTTTATGGAGCACGAGGTGCCGTTTACAGAAGTATTTGACTTGAACGATGCAAAAGAAGGAATGCACTGTGATCTGGATTATGAATTGCAGGACTTTTATTACCACATAAAAGAAGATAGCGATGGAGAAGCAAGAGTTTTAAGTGTCGAAGCATCTTTGAATGCGTCTATCCGTGCCAGTGAAGAAGTATCGGTGGATGTAGTGGTAGATTCCTACAGTCCTGGTGCAGATATCAAGATTGAAAAGAAAGTCTATGACATTGATGAGATTATTGATGACAGTAAGACACAAACAACGATGAAACAAGTAATAGATTTACCGGCTGAGGTACCTGAGATTATACAAATCTATAATGTAATCACTAAGCCGTATATTATTGAGACTAAAGTAGACAATGATTGTATCGTTATAGATGGTATTATAGATACCTATATTCTGTATTTGGCAGATAGTGAAGAGAACCCTGTCTACAGTTTTAAGCAAGAATTGCCTTTTAAGCAAAATATTGATATAAAAGGTGTCGATTCGAACATGGTCTGCGATGTAAAGATAGATATCGATCACTGCAGCTATAATATGAATGATGCAGCGGAAATTGAGCTGCGGTGCGTTGTCGGAATAGCCTGCAAGGTCGTAAAGACTTCAGAAGTCGAATTGATTACTACAGCAGAAATCGCACCTATCAATGTTAAAGGTGTAAAGTCAGCTCCAAGTATTGTTATCTACTTCACGCAGCAGGGAGATACATTATGGCAAATCGCCAAGAAGTATCATACTACAATTGAAGAAATACAAAGCATAAATAATCTGGACGATTCAGGAACAATGGCTTCCGGGAAGCAGCTGCTGATTCCGAAACGGCAAAAGAAAGTAGGATAACAAGTAATCAAGTGATACTCGGTACTTTAACTTATCAAGCAAATTATCTGTAGGGAGCGGTATTGAAACCGTTCCTTTTTTGTTGTTATGAATATTTTTCTTTAGATAACAGAAAATATGGTTAGGCGCAGTTAAAGGAGGCTTGTTATTATGAAAAAATATTCATATATCATATTACTAATCATTGTCAGCGGTATTTGTGCTACTTTATTGTATGGTGATTTTAATGCGAATAAAGTTCAACCTTCTCTTTCTGAGAACGTTGAGACAATAAGCTCTGCCTATGCACAAACAGGAGACAGGGCAGAAGATGTTCAGCTTCTTGCCAGATGTGTGAATGGAGAAGCGAGAGGAGAACCCTATATAGGACAAGTTGCAGTAGCAGCAGTTATTTTAAACAGAGTAAAGCATCCGTCCTTTCCCAATACACTTTCCGGTGTAATCTACCAGCCTAAAGCGTTTACAGCAGTGGCAGACGGACAGATTAGTGTAGCGATAGACTCTAAATCTACTGTATATAAGGCTTGCAAAGATGCAATGAATGGATGGGATCCCAGTGGGGGAGCAATTTACTACTATAATCCTGCCAAGACAACAAATAAATGGATCTATAGCAGAGAAGTCATTAAAACAATAGGAAAACATAAGTTTGCAAAATAGGAGGCGTTAGTATGGGAATAAGAGGTAAACTGCAGGATTTCAAACGAAGATTAAGTGACAGGCATATGTATAGCATCGTGCTATTGGTAGCAGCCGTTATCGCCGGTGCGGGTATATATCAATATAAAAGAGCGTTAGATTATAGAAACTTTGTTGAAAATCAGTATAACAGATCATTTCATGAGCTTGTAAACTATGTTGAAAATTTGGAAACGTCATTATCAAAAGGAATGCTGGTGAGTAGTCCGGATCAAATGGCAGGGTTATCCTCAGAAATTTCAAGGAAGGCAGCTTTTGCTCAGGCAAATGTAGGACAATTGCCTATTTCACACATACAATTAGATAAAACATCCAGATTCTTGACTCAAGTGGGAGATTATACTTACAGCCTTTCAAGAAAAGTATTAAATAAAGAAGAGATTACTGACAAAGAATATGCTCAATTGGCACAACTTCAAAAATATGCGGCCACCCTCAGTAAATCACTTAATAATATGCAGGAGGATTTGTATGCAGGCAGATTACAATTTGGAGAGCTGCAGAAGCAGGGCGGAAAATATTTCAAAACAGCTGCTAAAAATGTTTCTGTAACACAAATTGAAAATATTGAAAAAGAGTTTGTTGACTATCCATCTCTCATTTATGACGGACCATTCTCTGACCATATTGAAAAGATGGATCCGAGAATGCTTAAGGATGAGAAAGAAACTACACAAGAGCAGGCAAAGGAGAAGGCGATAAGTTTTGTAGGCAAGGGCAGGGCAAAGGGCGTTGAAGATACAGGTGAAAGCAATGGCGCTATTCCAACCTATACATTTTCAATGAACCCTGAAGGAGAAGGCAGCAATAATAAGGATAGAAGAGTTTCTATCTCTGTAACTAAGGTAGGTGCACATATCCTGTGGATGTTGGATAATAGAGATGTTACAAAAATAAGTTTAAATATTAGTCAAGCAAAACAAAAGGCAAAAGCTTTCTTAGAGTCACAAGGGTATAAGAACATGAAAGAAAGCTATTATATGAAAAGTGATGGAGTTGCTACAATTAATTATGCCTATACACAGGATGATATTATTGTGTATCCTGATTTAATCAAAGTAAAGGTTGCTTTAGATAATGGTGAAATTGTCGGATTTGAGAGCCAGGGATATATTATGGCACATCAAGATGCTCGGGAACTTCCGTCAATCAAGGTTACTGAAGAAGCAGCCAAAGGAAAAATAAGTAAGAGGCTGAAGGTGAGTTCAAGCCGCAAGGCAGTAATCCCGTTAGAGTCTAAGAAAGAAGTATTATGCTATGAATTTAAAGGGAAATTCGACAATAAAGATTTCTTAATTTATATCAATGCAGAAACGGGAAAAGAAGAAAAGATATTGATATTGCTTGAGACACCGAATGGGATATTGACAATGTAGCA
>JBFWMP010000042.1:14227-18115 GCA_050251575.1 Clostridia bacterium | reverse complement strand
TGGTACGCCCGATTGGAATCGAACCAACGACACGCAGTTTAGGAAACTACTGCTCTATCCTACTGAGCTACGGGCGCATATATGTTTATAATTGCTGCTTAAATATTTTACAATAAAGCCTTGCCTTTGTCAAATGCAATTTCTTGCAAATATTAAGGATAACAATTACTTGTAATCTAATATTAACCATATGTTAACATTCTGTTCACATATTTTTTCTCTTATTGTGGTATTATAATAGTACCACAACCAACAAATAAGTTTTTTCATTATTTCCTCCTTTTTTTAAGGCCTGCGGCCTTAATAGATAAAAAGTCGACCTGTGAAAACAGGTCGACCTTTTGTATCCATTAAACAAATTAAATCTTTTCAACTGTAATCTTTAATTTTTCTCCATTTACATTCCATTCTTTCGTATAACCTTTGCCACTTCCTTCTGTCATTGTCTGTGCGAGTACTTCTTTTGAAATCTCAGTTTCGTTTTTCTTTATTATTTCAGCAATTTTGGCATTATCGCTATAATATACATGAATATTATCCTGGATCTCAAAATCTGCTTCTTTTCTCATGGTTTGGACCTTACTGATAATCTCACGTACAAAGCCCTCTTCAATCAATTCAGGCGTTAAGTTTGTATCCAGAACAACAGTGATACCACCATCGCTTTCCGCTACCATTCCGGCTTTATCTGCTGACTCACTGAGCACATCCTGCTCTGCAAGCTCTACTTTAGTGCCTTCTATATCCAGCGTAACTATTTCACCTTTTTTAAGTATCGCCATCACTTCATTACCATCAACATGATTAAGCGCTTCTCCAATCTTAGAAAGCAATTTGCCATACTTAGGTCCAAGCGTTCTCATTTGAGGCTTAAACTTATAGGTTGTAAAATCATTTACATTACCTGTGAAAATAATTTCTTTCACATTTAGTTCATCCGCAACAAGTGCTTTGAACATTTCCGGAAGTTCTGCTTCTGATTTCACATACATTTGCCCGATAGGCTGACGGTTTTTGATATTTGCTTTATTTCTGCAAGCCCGTCCTTGCACTACCAGCTTGAGTACAACATCCATGTTTTCTTCCAACTTCTTGTCAATAAAGGCTTGGTCTGCTTTTGGATAATCACAAAGGTGCACACTTTCAGCAACCGACTTATTAACACTCAACACAAGATTTCTGTAAATTTCTTCTGCTATAAACGGTACAAAAGGTGCAGTAAGTTTTGATAGTGTTTCAAGTACGGCATATAATGTCATATATGCATTGATCTTATCCTGTTCCATTCCTTCTTGCCAGAATCGTTCTCTGCTTCTTCTTACATACCAGTTGCTTAACTCATCCACAAACTCCTGAATTGCTCTTGCAGGTTCAGTAATGCGGTAGTTATCCAGATTTCTTTGTACCATTTCCACTAAAGAATGCATTCTGGAAAGTATCCATTTATCAATAACCGATAGTTTAGCAGGTTCCAGCTTATGTTCCATCGGATTAAAGTTATCAATATTCGCATAAAGAATAAAGAAGGCATAGGTATTCCACAATGTTCCCATAAACTTTCTTTGTCCTTCACTTACCGCTTCTTCATAAAAGCGACTTGGCAGCCATGGCGCGCTGCTTGTATAAAAATACCAGCGTACAGCATCAGCCCCCTGCTTATCCAAGATTGTCCATGGATCTACAACATTTCCTTTATGCTTGCTCATCTTTTGTCCATCTTTATCCTGTACATGCCCTAATACAATAACGTTTTTATAGGATGGCTCATCAAAAATCAGCGTAGAAATCGCAAGTAAAGTATAGAACCAGCCTCTGGTCTGATCTATTGCTTCACTTATAAAATCTGCAGGAAAATTATCTTCAAAAATTTCCTTATTCTCAAAAGGATAATGCCATTGGGCAAAAGGCATGGAGCCGGAATCAAACCAACAATCAATGACCTCACTCACCCTTTTCATTGTACCCGTTTTACATTTTGGACAATTCAAGTATACCTTATCAATATGCGGCTTATGAAGCTCGATATCCTCCGGTACATTCCGCCCCATTTCCCTGAGCTCTGCAATGCTGCCTATCGCATGGCGATGACCACATTCACATTCCCAAATAGGCAGCGGTGTACCCCAATATCTTTCACGGCTTAATCCCCAGTCAATAACATTCTCCAGGAAATTACCGAAACGTCCATCTTTAATATTTTCAGGCAGCCAATTAATTTTATTATTGTTCTTCAAAAGATTTTCTTTTACGGCGGTCATCTTAATAAACCATGTATCTCGTGCATAATATAATAAAGGCGTATCACATCTCCAGCAGAAAGGATAGGAATGCTCATAGTCAAGCGTTTTATATAAAAGGTTTCTCCCATCAAGGTTCTGAATGATCATAGGATCTGCATCTTTTACAAAAACATCCTTCCATGGCTCCACACTATCAATAAACTTACCTTGTTCGTTAACCAACTGAACAAAAGGTAAATCATATGCTTTTCCAACCTTTGCATCATCCTCACCAAATGCAGGAGCAGTGTGTACAATCCCTGTACCATCAGTCAAGGTTACAAAGTTATCCGCTACAACATAATAGGCTTTTTTCTCTGGCTTTGCAAAATCAAATAAAGGCTCGTATTCCAACCCTACCAGATCTTTACCCTGCATTTTTTCCAACACTTCGAACTTTTCATTTAATACAGTCGCCGCTAATGCTTCTGCAAGAATATATACTTCATCAGCACATTTTGCTTTGACATAAGTCTCGTTAGGATTAACAGTAAGCGCAACATTAGATGGCAGCGTCCATGGTGTCGTCGTCCAAGCCATCAGATAAACCTGTTTTTCATCTTTAACTTGGAATTTAACAAAAATAGATGCCTCTTTTACATCCTTGTACCCTTGTGCTACCTCATGGCTTGATAAAGAAGTCCCGCAACGAGGACAATAAGGTACAATCTTATGTCCCTTGTAGAGCAGATCCTTATCCCATATTTGCTTTAATGCCCACCATTCTGATTCAATATAATTGTTATCATAGGTGATATAAGGGTTCTCCATATCTACCCAAAACCCCACGCGGTCGCTCATTCTTTCCCATTCTTTCTGATACTTCCAAACACTATTCTTACATTCTTTAATAAACGGCTCTACCCCATATTTCTCAATTTGTGGTTTGCCATCAATACCCAAATGCTTTTCAACTTCCAGCTCAACAGGAAGACCATGGGTATCCCATCCTGCTTTACGGAGCACCTTGTACCCTTTCATGGTTTTATACCTTGGAATAATATCCTTCATAACACGAGTCAAAATATGCCCGATATGCGGCTTCCCGTTCGCAGTTGGCGGCCCATCGTAGAAAGTGAAGGTAGGTGCCTGCTCCTTCGCTTCAATGCTTTTTTCAAAGACATTATTTTCTTTCCAATACTTCAAAACTTCTAATTCTCTATCGCCGAAATTAAGATGAGTTGAGACTTTTTCGTACATAATATTACCTCCATTTCTTATATATATAAACAAATTAAAGCCTTTCATCCATTACAGGACGAAAGGCTTATTTCGCGGTACCACCTGATTTGATACATAAGTATCCATCTCAATACATACGTTTTTAATTATATGCTTCTCTTTTAACGTCAGAGTTACGGCTCAACCTACTATCGTTCAGTCTGCTGCTCCGGAGTGATTTTCCATACTTATTTCATGGTTCGGGCTTCCACCATCCCCGACTCGCTTATCCTTTAATAAATATATACTTTCTCCTTCTTCGCATTTTAAGATATATATTTCTTCTTAAAATACATTCTAGAATAAAGCAATACATTTGTAAAGGCTTTTTGATAAAAATCTTCATATTACTTTTTCCCATATCTGGCCCATGTAAAGTATACTGATA
>JBFWMP010000042.1:0-14127 GCA_050251575.1 Clostridia bacterium | reverse complement strand
GACCAAAGTTCTATAAAATCCGTCCGGTCTTCTCCGGTAAGTGCTTTACCCTCTAATGAAGATATGAACATTCCCGCACTGATATTATAGCCGGCTTGTGTCTTCTTATCTCCATTATGACATTGGTTAACAGCCTGCAGCAAATCAATAGCCGTTCTCATTTTATTGTTTTGATTGTCCATACGTGAAGTCAATACTATACATCTTACCTTATCGGTGCGCCCCAATGTCAACTTTAAGTCTTCACCTATCTCATTGTCAAAAGTGCTCTGTCCTGCAATAAAACGATTTAAAATATTTCTGCCGTACCATTTAAGTGTTGAAAGTGAATTCGGATTTTTAGCTGCTTGATATTCCTTATTAAATGCATCTTCCAAACTTTGTGCCGCTTCACTTGTCAAATCCGGCAGATTAATGCCAAGAGTATGATAAAATCCATCTAATGTTTCCCCCTCCAAGAGAGCCGTCTCATGTGTATGGGTACCGTCAGGCAAGGTAATATTAATTTTTATGCCCAAGATTTTATTCTTCCCGCTGTCACCAATCCCTGTCCCGGGCTCTAATCCGCTAGGCGTGCTGATTGCTGCTGCATATCTTTTTCCGATCCCGGCTCCTGCTTCCATATAACCTACTTCGATAGCATCAAGACTAAGTGTGGGCAGCGGAATCTCTTTTGAAAGAAGTTCGACATATTCATAAGCTTTTCCGGCTTCATCAGCTCCTCCCAAAGCAGCACTAACGTCACTCATCATGCCTTGCGCTGAGCCTTCACTGCTTTCAACCTTTACCGAAACCTGAATTGTTGCATTTTCTACAGGAGAATCATTAGCTTCCGGACCGGAAGGCAGATAAACTAATCCCTCAAGCTCAGTTATATTTTTCATAAATGGGATAACAAATATCTTGCTTTCTCCTTTATCATCAATATAGGATACTCCCGGCAAAAGCGGTCCTCCAAACTGTTCAATCTTGCAAATCTCCATCAGTTTGGTTTTGCCTGCTTGAGTAAGCGACACATATCTCTGCTTCGGAACAAATCCACACTTCGCAACCAATCCCATTGCCAAATTACCTAAATCCCACTGTGTACCCCAACCCTGAGTCAGAACTGCTTCGGGAGAATTTTGATATCTTGAATAATCACTCTCTTTAGGAATACATCTTAATCCTTGCATCATATCCTCAAAAGCTTTTATGCTATTGATTTCTTTTATCTTTTTTGTTCCATAAAAAGCAATCGTCGGCACCGGAATATTATTTTTCCCATCTCCTTGCTGTAACCCTACAGCTTGCGTATACCCTGCCTTGCCATCCGCTGCTTTGGTTGAATTATATTGAAGTATCGCCTGTCTTACCGCATCTTCAATTAACTTTTCTGCTTCTTCATCCTTTGACTCTACTATGAAATTATCAACGAGAAGGTCGGAACTTGCAAAAGGTTCATTTGTCAATTCTACGTTCAGATTCTCCAAATACGGTGATTTAAGCCGCCACTTATATCCTTCATCCGGTAAGTTGAAAAGTACAAAACCCCGGCGCTGCGCATTATCAAAAACTGCCCAATCACTACTAATACCATATAATAATGAAGATGTGCAGTTTTCCGGCTGTAATATTCCTTCTGTATTGCCGGCAGATGCAAAGCTGCCAAGGCCGGCATCCTGTGCCGTAACCAAGCCGGTACTTCCCATGTTTTCTTCATAATCTGCTCTTACCAACTGAAAGAAATCTTCTGAAACTGAAGTGCCCCAGCCATCCTTCTCATCTATAAAGGTTACATCTGCCACTACCCAATTGCTGCCGTACCTCTCGACATTATCTAGGGTAGTAAGCTGATTCACTCTTACCTGCAAACCTTGCCCCGATGTAAAAGGCTTGTCGCTTGAACTTCCATAGGAACTGCCTTTTATTACCGGAATCTGCAAGCTGCCGTTTTGTATATCTCCGAATATTTCAGTTTCAGTACTCGAAAGCACATTCGCAATAGAGTAAGCAAACCGCACCTTATTGGCTGATGCAGGCGCAAGCATTCTCGGCTTCATAAAACCAAAAGGTATATAAGAAGTAACCTCACTCATCTTTGTCATCAAAGGTCCTGCAGCAGTATTTACTTTCAGCCATAATCTTTCTGCAGGATTAATGTCCAGAAGCGCCTGTACGTTGCAGGAGAAATCAGCTTCAATCACTCTAAAAGAAGTTTTTTCGGGTGCTTTATAAATATCCAGCTCAGGCACCATACTAGAAGCCTTTACCGTCATAGAAAACGCGTCCGTAATCTTAGCAGGTGTCACAGCGGGCAGCTTTTCAAGCTGCAAAAGCCCTTTATCCATCTTTCCTACCAATGGGATATTAATATGTCCGTTCTCTGTATCATAAAAGTGTAATGAGGTCTGCAAAATAGATGCATCCGGCACAATAAACATCATCATACCTGATAAGTCTTTCCCATGAAAGAGATTTATCTCAGGATTACCAGGTTCTGTTATTGGTTGCTGGGTAAGCCATGTTGCGTCTGATACAGGATACATACCCTCATTGTTGATATTTACATAAAAATGACTGTTCATGCTTGGAATCTGATACTGAATCTTATCAGTGTGAATATTCTTCATGTCTAATTGTAATGCAAGGAACTGCTTGCCTTCCGGAGGTAATAAACCTTTAAACTTGCTGAAATAGAAAGCTTCGTTGATTGACAATTCCATACACGTATTGCTATTTTTCTTTCCAAAAACAACTCTTTTATCAAGAATAGTATCCTTTGATGGCAAGCTCATACCTGTTATCATGGCTGCAACATCACTGTCGTACCGTTTAAGCGGTGTCCCTGCTGAAATCCGGACAAAATCAGGCTCAATTACTTTTCCGGATTTCGGAGGAGGTGTAAAATTCACCGTAGTACTTGCGGCATAACTTAAAATATCACCCGAAACGGTTTTATCATTAATACTTATGGCAAGCGGTATATTCTGCGTATCCTTTTCCGTATTTATTAATTCCAATATTTCTGCAAGCGTAGACTGCAAAACTTTTGAATCCTCACTGACAACATAACGCCCGCCCGAAAGCTCGGCTGCTTTAACAAATACATCCTTCTTGTCTTCCACGCCCATTCCCGCCCAAAGCACGGTAACATTATCTTTTTTTATCTTGCCTAGCAGTTCATTAAACATTTCCTGCTCTTCCTCATCTACTTCAAGGGCAGCATCGGTTAGATATACAATTACCTTTTTGTTTGAGGGGACCGCCTTCAAATTCTCATAAGCAATTTGAATAGAATCCAAAATTGGTGTTCCTCCCCCTGCTTCTATCTCTCCCAACCCTTGTAGCAGATTCGCCTTATTTGAAGTAGTAACCTGCTCTTGACGGATAATCCTACCTCCCATAGGAGCGGTTTGAAAACTGATCATTTGCATCAGACACTGCTCGGGCAGCTTTATTATGAAATCATGAAACAACGCTTTTACTTTGTCTATTCGATAGCCGCAGCCCTCTTCCTCAGCAGGGTCGATATCCATTGATCCTGAAGCGTCAAGTACTATGGAAACAACAGGAGTATCTGCAGCATCTGCTTCCTTAGGTCTCTGATAAGTCATCGTAAAAGAGTTCCCGAACTTACTATTGATTGCCGCGAAAACCTCATTGAGTGCCTTTTCATTCTTTGCAGAATAATATTGCCCGCCGGAAACGGCGGCAAATTCCTTAAGCGCAGCTTCATCCGGTTTTTCTCCAAAACCTATGGTGAAAAGAGGAATACCTGCTTCGCCTATTTCCCAGAGAACATCCTCCTTACTGGAACTGCTTCCTTCTCCCAAACCGTCAATACTGGAATCTGCGCCGTCGGCAAACACAACAACAGCCGGACGATCTTTCTCTTCTAAAATCCGGATTCCTTCAACCGTCGCATCAAAAAGCATGGTCGAACCTTCAGCAACCACATTAGAAAGACCTTTTATCGCCGTATCCTTTGTTTCTCCATCTAAAATCCGTATCCCAGAATCAAAATCTATAATTTTTATAAAGCTCTTGTCAGGCAGTCCGGCTACGAATTCTTTAGCCGCCTTAAGAGTATAAGTCATATCTTTTGCCATAGACCCGGAAGAATCTAGTACCAGGACTATACTCGGAGGGATAATTTGACGAGTAATATCTATGATGTCAACTTCTTTTCCACCCTCTGTAATAGTAGTATTCTCTTTACTAGGAAATATATCTCGCTTTTTAGGATCATTTACTATCATTGAAATACTAACTTTATCGCTCAAATCCTTTATTTCCTGAAGTTCAATGCCTCCGGCAACCTCTTCACCGGAAGCAAAAATATTGTTTAAATTTGAATAAGCACTTTTTAAGGAGTTTGGCAGCGTAATTTCTGTCATCTCTCCCGCACTAACAGGAACAAGCCTTGTTTTGCTGTTTTCCAACCCTGCTCCTTCTGCCGTCATAACTAAATTCCAATAACCTGCAGGCAGCCAAAAAAGACTGTCTCCCTCCGAGGTAATATCGGCTTCTAAATCAAATCCATCGGCATGAGTAATCTCAACACCCTTAGCAGGCTCAACGACAACACTTCCAAAAGGAACGCCGGATACCTTAAGCCCTCCCAGTTCATCTCCTTGCTTAACTACCGGAATATCTTGAACCTCTTCCAGCAGAAATGATATTTCTTTAGGCATACTTTCTGATTCCCATACAAGATTCCAGACTAAATTTCCTTCTCCTTGCGGCAAATCATCAAGGATAAAGATAGTTGTCTTCTCAGCAGAAAGCTCACGCGTATATGTTATGTTTTTTTCAACTACTCCGGTGGAGAAATAGTCTGTTACTTCTAACGAAAGAACCCCCTCCGGTATCTTAATTGTAGCAGATTGAAATTTTTTACCACCATTTCTTGTTGTAAAAGAAATACCTTGTTCTTCATCTTCTGTCTTCACAGGCTTAAATATTTTCTCTTTACCTGCAGGGATTTGCAATTGTTTCACTACCGTCAGTTTATACCCGCTGTCGGATAAAATAGCATCTCCCCACCATAGACTCTCCTCATCCTTCTTTAAACTAAAAGTTAAACGATTGCCGTATTGATTAGAAAACAAATCTGCTTCTAAAGTCTTGGCATAATCGTTTAAAAATGCAAGCGGTTTAGTGGATTTATCTTCGACCTCCAGCTCCCATACTTCTCCTTGTACACTCCGCTCATACTCAGCAAAATTATCTATGTATTTCAAAGTATGATTTCCTGCTTCATAGCCCGTACTTATATATAGCTTCTGCGCCCCTAAAGGATTGATTTCCGGAATAGGTATATCCCACTTCCCTACAGGTCCTGTTTTAGGTCCTGTTTCTGTTTTTTCTTTCGTTCCAGGTCCTGCAGCAGCAGAATTGCTGTCAATGCTTTTCGCTTTGTTCCAATAGATCACAATCCCACTCACTATTACTGCTACTATCAATATGAGTGCAATAATCTTTTTCATTTATAAGCACCCTTTCAACTAATATATTACTTTTCTTGTTCCGGTTCCTCTTCTGCTTCCTTCATCCCTTTAGCCTCTTCAATTTTTTGTTTTAATTGCTCAATGTTTTTTTGAGCAGCTAATATCTTTGCACATAATTCAGCAGCCGGAGATTGTTCATTCTCTTTATCCTGTTCAAAGATTAATTTGCCTATCTCAGTGTAAATCTTTTCAATCTGCTTTTCTTCCGACGATATTTGAGAATTTAATTTTGTCACTTCAGCGATTTCCTTAGCCTTGCTTGCGGTAGCTTCTGCTGCCGTACCCAGTTTTTTACCTAAATCATTAAAAAATGCCATATTCGTCCCCCCATATAATTATTAAAAATATTAACTATAATAATTTAGGCACAGAGGTTATGCTTAGAGCATATCCGAGAGTACTGAAAAAGTCCGTATTTTGTCATTCTGAATGAAATGAAGAATCTTAAAAGCTGCTTAGATACTAAGATTCTTCGCTCTGCTCAGAATGACATTCTTGGATTTTTTAATATTATTTGACTTTATCAGTGGTTTCGCATATCCTCTGTGCTCTACAAACTCAGCAAAAGATTATTCAGATATTCCAACCATTATACTTAAATTTTTTCCTTCCACTTCATAAGAAACAGATACTTCTTTTTTTTCATCTGCTTTGCCATAATAACTCTTAAGATCTTCAGAAGATATTTCTCCTGATTCCTCCGTATATCCTTTATTCTTTACTGCTTCCACATATGCTTCATAATCTTTTTCTTCAACATCCTCAATAATAACCATACACATCTTATCAGAATTTATAGCTGAAACGATATTGCCTTTTTTGAACTCCGGAATCTGGTCTGCTGCTTTTCCTTTAGGCCACTTCGTATCTCCGTAGGTCACCTCTGCTCCATCTTTTCCCTTAATTGTTACCTTATCTCCGTCTAAAGATACCTTCCCTTCACCGCCTATTGCCTTATTAATAACTCCCTCTGTTACCTTTTGTGCAATCTTTTCCTCAAGCTTCTGCTTTATTCCGCATCCGCCTAAGGATAATGCCATTATACCAACAAGAAATACTGCTATTACTTTTTTAAACATACGATATCACCTTTCTTTTCATATTAAATTACTTTAATAGTGTAAATTTACCGATGATAGGAAGCCTTTTTACCTTGCCGTTAAGACCATTAATAAGTCCCATAATACCAAATACCATAACTAAAATTGCAAATATCGGCATCAATAACCATCCAATAATCGGAATCATTCCCAAAACTATATTGCCGGCAAAAGCTAAAATTAATAGCAGTAATGATTGATTGGCATGGAATCTTGCGAATTTAGATTCAGGACAAGCAATCAACGGTAAGAAAAAAATAAGATAGGATAACCCTGCCATCGTCTTATTCTTTTGGATGTCTGCCGCTTCAAAAGTTGGGAGCTCCTCGTTCACCACGGTATTGTTTGCATTGTTCACATTGTTTTCAGTGTTTAAATTGTTTTGCTCTGTCATTGTAATGACCTCCTCATTTTTATTTATGATTTTTTAGAACACTCTGAACACTGATTCTCCTCTTCCGGAAAATCTTCATCACAAACCCATCTCTTGCAAACAGGACAGCGATTAAAATGCAGCATCGCTTCATGATTCGCTCTTTCAAAAGCATCTTGATGCTCTTTTTTCCACAAAGGTGATGCTCTCCCAAAGAAAAATTTGGAAATGCCTTTTAGTTTTCCACGGCTAAACGGGATTGGAACACTTTTCCAACTATGATTACACAAATCACAATAAAATATGAAATAAAATTCACTCTGAGTAGACTGATCTGTGTAATTTTGTGTAATGGTATGAAGCATCCACGTCAACTCCCATCTTCTATCTTTACATCTTCATTATATGTATTTTATTTTTATTGGAAATCACCCCAAGGATGATTTTGATAAAAAACCAGGGATGATTTTGGGGTGACTGCCAAAAACATACTAATTCTTCTGGTTACTATTGGAAGAATTTTCACATTGTGATATAATGATTGCAATAAACAAAGAGATGAATAATAGAATATATGATAAATGGAGGTACACCTATGCGAAAGCACGTCTCTATTTTTATAATTTTCATATTCTTATTCAATATGTTTTTAACCGGCTGTAACAACCATTCCTTTATAAATCCTGATAATCCTATCACCCTCACCCTTTGGCATAACTATGGCGGACAGATGAAAAACACTATGGATGAAATGATTGATGAATTTAATGCTACCATTGGTACCGAAAAAGGTATCATTGTGAATGTTACCTCTATCTCAGGTTCTGCCACACTCCATGAAAAACTTGCTATGGCAGCAAATGGGGATCCGGGAGCACCATCACTCCCTGATATCACCACTGCTTATCCTAAGACAGCCCTTATATTAGCCGAAAAAGAATTGCTTGTAGACCTGAATGAACAATTTACTGCCGAAGAGCTTTCTGCCTATATCCCGAGATTCTTAGAAGAAGGTAAATTAAAAGAAAATAAGCTTTATGTATTTCCTACTGCAAAGTCTACAGAGGTATTATTTTTAAATGCTACCATATTTAATAAATTTGCAACAGCTACAGGTGCGAAGCTTGAAACTTTAAAAACTTTTGAGGGCATTAAAAAAGTAGCCCAAGCCTACTATGATTGGACCGACAGCCAAACGCCCGATATTGAAAACGATGGAAAGACGTTCTATATTCCTGATTCTCTTTTTAATTTTTCCCAAGTGGCATATAAGCAACTAGGAGATAATTTTATAAAAGACGGGGGCATTAATTTTTCCTCGCCGCACTTTCCCAAAATATGGGAACACTTTTATGAACCCGCAGTTCTTGGTCATATGGCGATTTTTGACGGATATGCTTCTGACCTTGCAAAGACAGGAGATATTGTCTGCTCTACAGGTTCTACAGCTGGTGTGCTCTTTTTCTCACCTACTGTTACCTATGCAGATAATACCTCTGAACCTGCTGAACTGGTCATATTACCTTATCCTGTATTTGAAGGCGGGAAAAAGGTCTCTATACAACGCGGCGGAGGTATGTGTGTCATCAAGTCTACCAAGCAAAAAGAATATTTAGCGGGCATCTTTCTGAAGTGGTTTACAAGTCCTGAAAACAACCTTCGTTTTGTATCCTCAACAGGCTATCTTCCAGTTACAGACGAAGCCTTTGGTGAAATAATGTCTAAAGAAATTGGGAATGTTTCAGATAAGAATATCAAAAACCTACTTTATATCGCAAGAGAAATGCAAAAAGAATATGATTTTTATATTCCTCCTCTATTTGAAGAAATTGATGAGTTACAAACCCAATATCAAAACGAATTAAAAAAGGTTGCTTCCGAATCAAAAGATAAATATTATAATCTTTTAAAAATTTATGATAAAAAAGCAGCCTTTGAAAATGCATCCAAAGGAGTATATGAAAACTTTATAAAATAAATTTTGCAAAGGCATGGTGAGATTCTTGTTTCTCAATAACAATCTTCATAAATGGAATGCAATAAAAGTATTAAAGCAGGGATTTAAAAAGACAGGCGCATTAGGAATGTCCATGCGCCTTAAGCTTTTTCTGTTCTTAGTGGTGCTTGTTCTTACTATGTTGCTTGGTGTCATTTCTATTCTTTTAATTACCGGAACTTTTACGGCTGGCCTTTCAGAAAGTGAGAAATTTATTAAGAATGAGCTCATTCATGTATCAAAAGACATTTCTCAACAATATGGACAGCTTTCTGTGCAAGCAGTTGAATTTTCAAAAGCCTTATCAAAAAGCATGGAAAATAAGCTTGATGAACACGGAAAAGATGTCTCTGCACTGCAAAATCATCCCGAACTTTTAGAAGAGCTTATCTCTAATGAATATCAACGTGCATTGTTTTCTTTACAACGCTCAAAAAGCAGTGGCGTTTTTATCATTCTAAACGCAACAGTTAATCCAAACTTAGCTAACGCTAAAAATTCCCGCGCAGGGCTATATATTAAGAACATGGAACCAAATATTCTTAGTTCTTCTTCTCCAACCATTGTCGTTCTTCGCGGCTTCCCAAGCATCAGCCGTAAAAATTCCTTGGCACTTCATACTCAATGGAGTATGGAATTTGACATCAGTGATGCCCCTTATTTCCATCTACCCTTAGAGGCAGCCGGCAACCAAAAGCTTGGTGTCCCTTTATCAAGGCTGTATTATTGGAGTCCTTCCTTGACCTTTCCAAACACCAGTGAAGAAGTGATGCTTTGCTCTGTCCCTCTTATTGATTCTAACGGAAATGCTTTTGGAGTCTGCGGCTTCGAAGTCAGCACCATGCTTTTCAAACTGTCTCAAGCACCAAATAATAATATCTATAATCGTATCTTCTGTATGCTCTCACCACTGTCAGGACATACAATCAATACTCACAAGGCAATGCTTGGGGGAAGTTACTCTGCAATAAAAAGTTCAAAAAATCATACCTACTTTGAAATTATCCAAAGTCGGAATTCATTAAATTCTTATAAAAATAATAATGGGAACTCATTTTTAGGACTCCATATGCCTATACAATTATACCCCAAAGACTCTCCTTTTTCCAACGAACAATGGGTGTCTGCTATTATGGTTCCCGAGCAGGACATTGTTGATTCTGCTGCGAAGCTCAACCTATCACTATCTTTATTGCTGACCTTACTGGTGTTTTTAGGAATAGTTATTTCCTTCATTTTAAGCAAAAATTATATAAAGCCTATCTCAGAAGGTTTTGATATCATCAAATCAATAGACTTAAGTGCGGCACCAAAAACGAAAATCCCGGAAATTAATGACCTTATTGACTTCCTTTCAACACATAATGAAGAATTAAATAAAAAAGCATCAGAAGAAAATGTTTCTCCCGTATTTTTTGATGAATTTATAAAAAATACCCGAATACTCTCTCCTGCGGAGCGTTCTGTATTTAACCTTTATGTTGAAGGCTATACTGCAAAAGAAATTGCCGGAATACTATGTCTTAGTATCAACACAATAAAAACTCATAATAAACGGATCTACATGAAGCTTAATGTTTCTTCAAGAGAAGAACTGCTGGTATATGTAAATATGTTAAAAGAATTTAAAAAAGAATTGATATAATCGTTATAAGCCCAGCTCTTCTCCTATTCTTTTCAAAATTTGAAATGACTGCGTTGCTCCCTGCTCAAAATCTCCCCAAAATGCCTCTACACTTATCGTTTTGTTATATCCTTGCTTACTGACTGCCGCTATAGCTTCTTTATATTTATGATAAAAATCTTCACACAAATAGCCCCGGTTCCCATCTCTATCCTGCGCGATATGCAAATGATATATATATGGGAATGCATAGGCAATGTTTATAACGTCCTCATTCATCATCCACATATGATAAAAATCTGCTACAATTTTAAGATTATCTTTGTTGACCTGTTTTACAATTTCTACTGCTTCTGAAATAAAAGTAACATAATTGCTTACTTTATCATTTAAAGACTCAAATAATATTGTAATACCATATTGCTTTGCTATATCTGCAGTAATGTTAAGAAACTCTATCACTTGTCTGTCTGCCTCAGCTTTGCTGAATCCTTCCGGAAGTCTGCGCGACATAGGTGCCCCTATTCCGATAGTGGAAATATTTAACCTATAGCCCCTTTCACAAATGAGCTTGGCATACTGTTCTGCCTGCTTTGCATTATAACTCGGACCTACGATTGCAACATCCGAAGAGCAATAATCATTAAAACCATTGCAACGCAGTTCACCAGCCGATGCCTTGTCTGCAATCCTTTTAAATTGCTCATCACTCATAGCCGTTATCTCACGCCCTGAAAGTTCAATGAAATCATACCCTATCTTCCTAATAAGATAATAATTTTCAACTGAGGTACAACATCCATACTTCATACTTTTTATCTCCTTATCCTATAGTTATTTTCCCTAATATATCACATAGCGGATAAATTTTAAATAGTTGCTCAATACAAACAAAAAGAGAGGTATAATGTTTGTCTTAAACACTGCACCTCTCCCCTTATTTGTATCCTTATTATATTTTGAAATATCCCGATGCCTCTTGCAAGTCCTTCGACACCTTTGTGAGTATTTGACTGGCAGAAACAATTTCCTGCATTGCTGCTGTCTGTTCTTCTGCTGCTGCCGATACATTCTGAATCTCATCCGATACACTTTTACTTTTTTGCTGAATTATATTCGTAGATGAAGATATCGTTTGACTTCCTTAAGCCAACTCATTAATTGCTAAAGTAATAGAAGCAACTTCGCTATCCACAGTTAGGAAATGTGGGATTTGATTAGAAGGACGGATAACGAAAGGCGGTTTTAACTGACCGCCATAAATAGAACTATTATTGTTGCTGGTTTAATTGATTGTTTTGATTTATATAGCTTAATCGGCTATTAAGATAATTGATATGCTTCTCAATGTCCATTTTCATTTCGTTGAACATATTCTTTGCAGATTGATCTTCGGTGGATTGAACCATCATAGAATAACTGCCTCTTGCTGCTTCACATGATGCAATCGCTTTTTGCAAATCACTTTGAACTGTCATTATAATCACCTCACTTCCTACTAAAGTTTATTCTAACCAGAAATATGTTTTAAATTCGCAATTATAATTTTAAAATCAGTATCTATTAGGCAAGATCTGTGCGCATGGGTACAATTCTCATTACATATATGTTTTTGTTTGCTGAGTAATTTATTAGGGTATTTATATTCATATCAAACATACATGAGGAGGTAAGATAATGAATTTTATTGATCAGTTAACCATTAATACAATCCGTATATTGTCAGCAGAAGCGATAGAAAAAGCACAATCAGGTCATCCTGGACTGCCTATGGGTGCTGCGCCCATGACGTATACCCTTTGGTCAAGGCATATGAAGTTCAACTCTAAGAACCCAAAATGGATTGATCGTGACCGCTTTATTCTATCTGCAGGGCATGGTTCTATGCTTCAATATTCACTGCTGCACTTATTTGGATACGATGTTACACTTGATGATATAAAAAACTTTCGTCAGTTTGGCAGCATCACGACAGGTCATCCGGAATATGAAACTCCCGGAGTTGAAACAACTACAGGTCCATTAGGACAAGGAATTACCAATGGCGTGGGTATGGCAATCGCCGAAGCACACTTGGCTGCAAAATTTAACCGTGATACTCATAAAATCGTAGATCATTATACATATGTCTTAGCTGGTGACGGATGTATGATGGAAGGCATTGCTTCGGAAGCAGCATCTTTAGCCGGCACTTTAGGTCTAGGGAAATTAATTGTATTATACGATTCGAATAATATTACTATTGAGGGTAATACAGACATTGCTTTTAGAGAGGATGTCGGAAAGCGGTTCGAAGCTTATGATTGGCAAGTCCTCAAAGTTGCCGATGGGAATTCAGATATAGAATCCATGGACCAAGCAATCAGACAGGCAAAGGCGCAGACGGATAAGCCTTCTTTGATTATTATAAATACGGAGATTGGTTATGGATGTCCACAAAAGCAAGGTAAATCTTCGTCACATGGAGAGCCACTAGGTCAAAAAAACCTGGAAGAAACAAAAGCTAATTTAAACTGGGAAGGTTCTGAGACTTTTTATATACCGGATGAAGTTAAAAAGCATATGAAGCAACTTATAGAAAAAGGACTCAGCGCTGAAGAGCACTGGAACTCAGTATGGGCTTCATACAAGAAGGAATACCCTAAATTAGCGGCTGAATGGGAACAGTGGCACAGTGGAAAAATAGACGTTGACTTATTAGCAGATGAGAGTCTTTGGATATATGATGAAAAATCAAAAGCTACCAGAACTGCTTCTTTTGAAATTCTTAACAAAACTGAAAAGAAGATTCCTAACTTGATTGGGGGTTCTGCAGATGTTGGTCCATCTACCAAAGCATTTATGAACGATCGACAATACTTTTCAAAGGAAAATTACGCCGGCTCGAATATTCATTTTGGGGTAAGAGAATTTGCTATGTCATCGATAGCTAATGGCATGATGCTTCATGGAGGAATAAGAGCTTTTGTTTCTAACTATTTCGTATTTAGCGATTATATGAAACCTGCTATCCGTTTATCAGCGTTGATGAAACTGCCTCTTACCTATATTTTTACTCATGACAGCATCGGTGTTGGAGAAGATGGGCCAACACATCAACCGATTGAACAATTAGCATCATTAAGAAGTATTCCGAACTTGATTGTCTTTAGACCTGCTGATGCTAAAGAAACAGCAGCCGGATGGCATATAGCTTTGACCAGAAAGGATAGTCCTACGGCACTTGTATTAACACGACAGGATGTGCCCTCCTATCAAGAAACCAGTCAAAACGCATTAAAGGGTGCATATATTTTATTGGATTCTGAGAAAGCTGTTCCTGATATCATTTTAATGGCATCCGGATCTGAAGTACATTATGTTTATGAAGCAGCTAAGCAGCTAAAAGAGAAAAATATTAATGCGAGAGTTGTAAGTATGCCTTCATGGGAGTTATTTGAAGAGCAAACCGAAGATTACAAAAATAAAGTTCTGCCAAAAGGAGTAAAAGCACGACTAGCTGTAGAAGCAGCCTCTTCATTTGGATGGCACAAATATATTGG
>JBFWMP010000041.1:12438-18402 GCA_050251575.1 Clostridia bacterium | reverse complement strand
TTTTTTCTAGGTATATATATCGTTATCAAATGGGTACCGGCAGGAACACAAAAGAAGAATATATCATGCAAAGATTTGAGATCAAAACAAAAACTAAAAGCATTTATTGCATTGATAGTCTGGATGATCCTAAATGCTGTATTGATTTACCATCGCCAGATTCAATATGGGTTCGCTTTAATCCTGGGCGCCACAGGCAGCTTTTTCTTTATATCACCTTTGGGTTATAGAGTATTACATACTCTTGACCATATACTGAATATATATAGGGAAAGGAGTGAGAGAAATGCTTAAAAAATTAAAGAACCTTATGCTGAACAACCTCGCATCAGTGATTGTCCTGGTTGCAATGACAGGCGTAAGCGCAAGAAGCATCTGGTACTTCTATGAACCCGATATTCCGGAAAGCTTAAAGAATAGGGATTAATGAGTATGAGCAGCATTTTGATTTTAGAAGATGAACATTACACAAGAAGACTTATCAGAAAAATGGTATCAGAGAATGTAACAGCCTTTCAAATTTTTGATACATCAAAGCACAGCGAAGCTGTTGACTTTGCAAAAGAACATTCACCGGACATCGCACTGTTGGATATTGAACTTGAGGCCGGAGAAAAGGTGAATGGACTGGATGTTGCAAAAAGCATCAGTATGACCAGTCCTAAAACAAAATTTGTGTTTATCACAGGTTATCCTAAATATGCACTGGATGCTTTTAGTGTGCACCCTTATGATTATATACTGAAACCAATAGATATCAAAAAAATGATAGAAACAATAAGTGTACTGGCAAAAGAAGTAGAAAAAGAAAAAAGCATTCAAAAAGAAATTGATAAAATCATTATACATGATGGAAATGAATTTGCTTTTGTGACACTAGAAGATATCCTATTCATCGAAAAGCAAAACAAGAATTCACTGGTATACACACAAGAAAATATGTATACCACGCAGCAAACTTTGAGTGAATTAGAGCAAGCCCTACCGGAATATTTCATACGGGTGCACAAGTCTTTCGTTGTAAACAAAAACAAAATTCATATCATAAGAGAAGTAGGCAATAGGTCCTATGAAATTAGTTTTTTAAAAAACAAAAAAGTGGCTTTTATGAGTAAAAATAGATTTAAAGAGTTGAAAGAAAAGATAATCCCTTCTTAAAATGGAAGGGATTATCTTTTCTTTCTTTAGTCAATTTTGTTTTTGTGGTCATTCGCATCTGATATTGGGTCGCTTGCGCCATAAAAGTGACCAGATAGGAAAAAGGACAGGGATTTAAAATCTTATCACGAATATAATAAATATAAAAAAAAATAGAAAGAAAAGATTGAAGCAACCAAAGCTCTTGGATTTTTCTAGAGCATATTGTGTTAGAAGGGGTGAGCCCAATGGTTTTACTGAAGAACATATATTCTTATGATATTATATGAACAGGGTAATCGGACAGCAGGGTGTAGTTATGCCTCATTCTTATTTGAAAGGGGGTAGCGCTATGAATACATACGAAGCATTGTCTTTAATGGTTTTGTTTTCTATGTTAATTATAGCAGTCCTAGGGTTTAAGGCAAAAAAATAATCACCCTAATCAACAACAGTCCTGAGTTTTATAGAATAATCACTCTGCGTACGAAGCAGGGTGTTTTTTTGTTTTAAAGAAGGAACATTTTTTATAAAAAGAACGTCTAACTTCTATTAATGAAATGTGGTGATGATATGGAAAGAACAGATAGCCTGTTTGACAGTCAATTTCTAAGAAAAATTGAACAATTAAGAATAGATTGCCGCAAATTAATGAGTTCGAACGGAAGCGGAAACAGGAAGTCAAGAAGTAAGGGCAGTTCTGTTGAATTTTCGGATTATAGGGAGTATTCATCCGGGGATGATTTCAGAAGAATAGATTGGAATGCCTACGGAAGATTTGAGAAACTTTTTCTCAAGCTTTTCATGGAAGAGCGCGAAGCCCGAATCAATATATTTATAGATACCAGCAATTCTATGAATTGGGGACAACCCAATAAAGGAATACAGGGTAAAAGACTGGCTGCAGCATTAGCTTATATAGGGCTATCTAACTTCGACAGGGTTTCAGTGTATTCTATCAATGAACAGCTGCATTCATCAAGAAAGTCAATCCACGGAAAAGATGGATTTTGGCAGGTGCTGAGTTATCTCAGCAATTTACCATTCGAAGGGAATACAAGCCTTAGTAAAGCGATTAAAGCCTTTGATGGGAATGGAGGAGCGGGTATTGCTATTGTAATATCTGACTTAATGTCTTTTGATGGGATTAAAGAAGGCTTGAAATATCTTCAATTTAAAAAACAGGACATTATACTATGCCACTTGCTTTCGCCTGAGGAATTAACCCCTTCAGTTGGTGGGAGTGTAAGAATGGTTGATATGGAAACAGGAGAAGCCAAGGATATCACTATCACTCATGGGCTGCTTAAAGCATATCAAAACGTTTTAGACAGTTTTACAGAAGATATTAAGAAATACTGTTTCCAACGGGGAATTAATTATATCAGCTTATCTTCGGATTTCAATATAGAGCATATGGTAAAAATGACGATAGGAGCCGGAAAATGACTATATATTCACCATTAGCATTTATATTTGCAATTTTTTTACCGATAATCGTTATTCTATATCTGCTAAAGCAGCAGCATCAAGAATACCCCATCTCCAGCATCATGCTGTGGCAGCAAGCATTGAAAGATATAGAAGCATCTGCGCCATGGCAGAAATTGAGGAATAATTTACTGATGCTGCTGCAGCTTCTCTTGATGTCTTTGCTTATCTTTGCATTGTCGAAGCCATTTATTCAAACAAATAGAGTTATTTCTCAAGAACTTATTCTTGTTTTAGATGTGTCTGCCAGTATGCAAGCTAAGGATTCAAGTCCTAATCGTTTTGAAGCAGCAAAAAAAGAATTGTTAAAAGTAGTCGAAAACAGCAATCCTAATACAAGCTTTACTGTAATCAGTATGGGAAATAAGACTAAAATTGAAATAAGTAAAAGCTATGATAAAGGTACGGTTGTAGAAGAAGTTAAAAAAATAAAGGCTACAAATGGATCAGCAAACATTCAGGAAGCAAGAACCATTATCCAATCTATTCAAAATGAATCGAAAAGTGCGCAGGTAATTCTTTTTGGTGATTATCTTGATGAGTCTTTTAAAGATATAAAGTTTGTAAATGTTGCAGGGAATAATGATAATGCCGCGGTAGTACTTCTTTCCTACACACAGCAGGGTGATGCCATGATAGTATTATCAAGAATTAGAAATTATTCTGCACAAGAAAAACGGCTTTCTTTATCATTATTCGGAGATGAGAAAGTAATAGATGCCAAGGATATTGACTTGCAGCCGGGAGAAGTCAAGGACATTTATTGGAATTCAATTCCCGCAGACATCATATTATTATCGTGTGAAATTGAAAATAGTGATGATATCGATCAGGATAATATTGCCCGTACGGTGGTTAACAAGCAAAAGAGCAGAAAAGTACTGTTGGTCACAGAAAGAAATGTGTTTTTGGAAAAGGCGTTAATGCTTCTGACTGATATGGAGCTGTTTAAAACAAATTATGACAATGTAGGTATCACAGAGGGTTATGATTTATATATTTATGACGGTTTAACGCCAGAAAAGCTTCCGCTGGATGGTAATGTTTTAATCATCAATCCAACGCCGGACAATCCTTTGTTTGAGATAAGGAGTGGTGATGTTGAAGTATCCACTATCGAAAAGTCTGCACATCCTTTAATGGACCATATTCAGGATTATGGATTTTCTATATCAAAAGCAAGGGATATAAAGGTTCCTGAATGGGGAGAAACAGTATTGATAAGCAGAGATGTGCCTCTGATTATTGCCGGACAAAAGGATACTCAAAAGATTATCGTTATAGGCTTCGACCTTCATCAGTCGGATATTCCGTTAAAACCTGCATTTCCAATGATGATCAGTAATTTTATCAGTTGGCTGACGCCTTCTGCAGTGCAGGAAATCAGCAGTTTGGTCCCGTATGAAGCTGCCGTATTTAGTGTATATCCTGAAACAGAAGAAGTGAATGTAGTCAGTCCATCGGGTAAAAAATTAAAAGCAGCTCCGCCATTCCCTATACTTCCGTTTGAGCAGACAGAAGAAATCGGTTTTTATACCGTTGAGCATAAGTCGGCAAAACAAAATAATTATCATTTCTTTGCGGTAAATTATCCGACAGCAACAGAATCAGCGTTAGGTGGTTCTTCAAATACAAGAGAAGCAAGTGAGGAATTAAGCAGTGATAAAGAGAAGCTTGTCATCGGTTATAACCTTACATGGATTTTGCTTTTACTTGCTTTACTAGTACTCAGTGTAGAATGGTGGGTGTACAATTATGGGGATTAATTTTATACAGCCCTATTGGCTGCTGTTATTGCCATTAGCAGTTTTAATGGTATTCTTTATGAATAGACATGTCAAAAAGCTTGTAAAATGGAGACGAATTTCTATTATTGCTGCGAGAATGCTTGTTTTTGTTTTGTTGATTTTGGCATTGGCTGGAATGAATATAAAACATTATTCGGACGATACGACCACCATATTTGTTGTCGACCGGTCAGACAGTACAGCAGAGTCGGAAGAGGCTATGAAAGAGTTTATTAGTAATGCTATAGATCATAAAAGAAACAAGGACAGCATTGGAGTTGTTAGCTTTGGCGCCAATGCGCTTGTAGAGCATTCTATATCGAGGCAGCCAAAGTTCAATGGTTTTGAAACAAAAATACAAAAAAGCTATTCAAATATTGAAGAAGGACTTAAGCTGGCATATTCGCTAATGCCTACAGCTACCAGGAAGCAAATCGTATTGATAACTGATGGAAAAGAAAACGTAGGAAATGCGCTTCAACAAGCAAAACTGTTTGCACAACAAGATATTTCTGTAGATGTATTTGAGCTGCAGGAAAAGAAGGCAGCTGATGTTCAAATATCACAACTTTCTGTGCCGGAATATATCCATATTAATGAACAGTATGACATCCTTGTGAAAGTAGACAGCAATGTAAAAACATCTGCAAAAGTACAGCTTTATGCGGATAATCAGCCTGTAGCCCAGCAAGTGGTGGAAATTCAACAGGGAGAGAACCGATTTGTTTTTAAAGATAAAGCTGTAAAGGGCGGCAATATTGTCTATAGGGCAGTCATTGATGCAGATACGGATGAGATACTTAAGAACAATGAGTATTCTCAGTTTACCTATGTAAAGGATATTCCACAGATTCTTGTTGTTGAAGGGCAGCAGGAAGAAGCACGGGAGCTTGTGAAGATCCTGGAACCTGACAGCAAGGTGACAGTTGTACGATCGGCATCTGCACCCTTGGAATTGACGGAATTACAACATTACGACGCTGTATTGTTATCCAATGTATCTGCCCAGGATTTGAATGGAAAGTTTATGGAGTCATTAGAATCTTATGTTAAGCATCTTGGAAAAGGCTTGATTGTGACAGGCGGAGAGGATAGCTATGCGCTTGGTGGATATTCTAAAACGCCTCTTGAACGTATTCTTCCGGTGGACATGGATTTAAAAAACAAGGCAGATATACCTAACTTAGGATTAGTATTAGTGATTGATAAGTCAGGCAGTATGAGTGAAGGGCAGTATGGCTTGTCAAAAATCGAACTGGCAAAGGAGGCTGCTATTCGTTCCACGGAAGCCTTAAAAGAGCAAGATCAGCTAGGAGTTATTGCTTTTGATGGGGCAGCGCAATGGGTAATCAAAACAGGAATTATAGAGGATATAAAAGAGGTTCAGGAGAAAATAGGCAGTATCAGAGCAGATGGTGGAACCAGTATTCTTCCTGCATTGGATGAAGCGATAAAATCTCTTGTAGGCAGGGATACAAAACTCAAGCATATTATCCTGCTTACCGATGGCCAAGCAGAGAATTATGGTTATGACAGCCTTATACAGATT
>JBFWMP010000041.1:9146-12338 GCA_050251575.1 Clostridia bacterium | reverse complement strand
AATGATATGTCTGCTGATAAAGAAATCACCGGTGTTATCATTAATCCTGACAGAAATCAGAAAGAGGTAATTTTTGATGCAACCGCACCAGGCAGATATATTGCAGAATTTGAAGGGGATGAAATTGGTGCATATATAACCCGTATTGATATTAAACATACCGATGGTAAGGAAGAAGCTGTCCAAACGGGTATAGTACTGCCTTATTCACCGGAATATGATATGAACAAAGCAAAAGATAATGACTATTTAATAAGACTTGCAAAAGCAGGTGGAGGGAGAGTATTAGAAACTCCTCAGCAGGTTTTCAATAAAGAACTGCAAAAGGTTTGGAGTGAGATTGACATTACCCCTGCACTTCTTATTTTGGGAATGCTATTGCTAATGATGGATATTACCGTAAGAAGAATCAATATTCCTTATCATAGGATTCAACAAGTTATAAATAAGACTGAACATTCCTGGAGTGCTGGAAATAGAGCAGTACAAGCCACAATGCAGAAAATGAAGCCACGCATTAAGGTTCAGCCGAAGGTTATGAATTTAGATTCGAAGTCTGAAGAAAAGAAACAAACCACTAAACAAACTGAACAGCCGGTTACCCATACTGCTAAGTTGCTCGATATGAAAAAGAATCGGAAGCTATAATAACGAGAAAAAGAGATGAGTGAGGAAACTCATCTCTTTTTAATAGAAGAATAACTGCTTAAACCTTACTGATTCATTACTTCGACAGTTCCTCCAGCTTGTTTTACAGAGTTAATAAGCGTAGCCAGATTTGAATTTCCACCCAATATAGGTAGTCTTACAACTAGGCATATTCCACTAGGAGAAGATAATTCAATTATGTTGAGTAGGTTAATGACTGCTCCTGCCGGAATAAATACACGGAGAATAGTTCCAGGTAGCTGTGGACATGGGGTTCTAGGGTATCTTTCGCAATCTGTAGACATAAAATACACCTCCTGATAATATTTAAATAGAGTATTTAAAGTACTCTTCTATGATATAATATGTAGCCCGTTACTAATATGTTAACGTAATGTTTAATTATTTTAAACCATTAACAGAATAGAATATATTGTATTAAGCTTAAGTCCCAATATTACATATTATGCATATTATGAATAATGGTATTTTATTATTGGGGGTGATTGTCAGTGAAAACGAGTAGAATAAAGTGCAGTAAAGTGGAAAGCATAGGGCAGGGTTCACCTGTCACAAAAGAATTATATGAGAATAACTATAAATATACTCCGGAGGAAAGTGATATACAGAACATAGAAAAGCAAGATGCTGTTATTCAAGATTTGCCACGAATGAACGATTTGGATTTTGAAGAATGTCTATATAAAAAACTAAATCCCAAGACAAAGACAAATCATTATAAGTGTACTAACCTTGAGAAGTACTTTTTAGAATTCCAGAAAGATATAAAACAACAGCATGATATGATAGATGAGGAGAAGGAAGAAATTCAAGTTGCTGATATAGTGAATGATAATATGATAAGTGAAAATGAAATCAAAATAAGTAAATTTATCGTGGAAGATCCTATAGAAATGCAAGAAGAAGCTGATGATAGTAAGGAAGAATCAGTAGATACTGTAGCAGCAGATTTTAATAAGAAACAGCAGAATGAGTCAGAGGTGCAAGAGTGTAACATATCAATCAATGCATCTCCCATAATTCTAGACTTATTAAAGTTTGTAAAAATAACACAAGACTCAGGTTCTTCGTTATTGGATTTTATCTCTATAGAAAAGATAGATGAAGAGAAGATAAATGGAAAAGAATAAGAGGATTTGAGTCTTGATATGAACTTCTCTTGTCTACATGGTACTTAAAAGATAACGGTGATGCAGGAAGGGTCACTGGCCGTAAACATACTGGATGAAATGGAGATTGCGTGTGAAATTGAATAGAGAACTCACGATGCCGACCGGGAAATAGTTCTGGTCGGTCTATTTTTAGTATATGATTGGAGTTGACTGCTTTCAAAATATATTGACATTTATCTATGTCTTGGAATATAATAGATATAGATAAGCGTCAATGTCTCAAAAAATGATTTCATATATACAAAGCTTTTTTCGCTTGAGAAAACAAGGGTTATGATAATTAAAGTTTTAGGCTCTGAAGGAAATAGTTAACACTATTCAAATATTATTGAAGGAGGTATGTCAATGAAGACACTTAAAATTGAATGGAAGCACCTTGATGTAGCAGGGGAAACCTGTAACCGCTGTTATGATACAGGGGAGAATCTAGTTCAGGAAGTAAAAAGATTAAACAGGGCGTTGCAAACTAAGGATATTGAGGTAATACTCACAGAGACCAAGCTTGATGATACTCAAATACCTCAATCCAATATTATTCTCTTCAATGGAGTTCCTATTGAAGAAATTCTGAATATCCAAGTGTCAGAGAATTATTGTGATTCCTGCACAACTTTGCTGGGAGCTCAAACCTACTGTCGAACAGTCGCATATGAAGGCAATGAGTATGAAGATATCCCTGCAAAGGCAATTCGTCAGGCGGCACTCAAGGTATTAGGTATAGAGGAGGCAACATCAGCAGGAAGTTCTGGATGTGGCTGCAATTGTGGTGGCTGCTGCTAATACCAATTTAAAATATTTACAAAGATTCATTGGGCGGGTAGAATACCCGCCTGCACTTTTTTATAGACACCCTAATTATAAAATTTTTTAGGCTTGTGATTTCGGCAAATCCATTATTGAGAATATAAGAACAGTTAATGTAGTAGCGTATAAAATGATTTATATAGAGAACAATAAATATATAAGTCGATTTTATATAAGTATATACATAGCGTGTTGACAATATATAGATGGTGGTGTATGTTATATATAGACACATGTCTATGTAGAGGGGCGTTGGAATGAATTATAATTATAATGATAATGCAAAAATTATTAAAGCACTTTCAGATCCGAGTAGACTTAAAATAATCGATATTTTGTCCTGTGGAGAAAAATGTGCATGTGATATACTAGAAAAATTTGAGTTTACGCAGCCAACGCTTTCACATCATATGAAGGTATTAATGGACTGCGGTATTGTAGAGAGCAGAAAAGATGGCTTATGGAGTTTCTACTCCCTTAATATGTCTAACTGTAATAAACTTATGCTGTTTCTTATGAATCTTTTTACAGATACAGATAAATGCAT
>JBFWMP010000041.1:0-9046 GCA_050251575.1 Clostridia bacterium | reverse complement strand
TTATCCCTGAGGAGTTAGCAAAAGATTATCTTGCTGGAGCTGTTCTGTTAGGTGCAGCACCTTGTACGGCTATGGTTTTTGTTTGGAGTCATCTGACAAAAGGAAATCCTGCTTATACTGTTGTTCAGGTAGCAACTAATGACCTGATTATACTTGTTGCATTTACTCCGATTGTTGCATTCCTTCTAGGTGTTAGCGGAGTTTCAATTCCATGGGTTACGCTTATCTTATCAGTAGTTTTGTTTGTTGTAATTCCGCTCATAGCTGGAATTCTTACGAGAATACTGCTAATATGGAAAAATGGTGAAGAATATTTTACTGGAAAATTTATACCTAAGTTTAATAATATAACTATTACAGGACTGTTATTAACGCTTATAATTATATTCTCTTTTCAAGGTGATGTAATACTGAATAATCCTTTGCATATAGTATTAATTGCTATACCTTTAATAATCCAAACTTTTTTAATATTCTTTATTGCATATCTTGGGAGCAAGATTTTAAAATTACCACATGATATTGCTGCTCCTGCTGGTATGATTGGTGCTTCAAACTTTTTTGAGCTTGCAGTAGCAGTGGCGATTTCACTGTTTGGACCAACTTCGCCTGTTGCATTGGCAACAATAGTAGGGGTGCTTGTTGAAGTTCCTGTGATGCTTGCTTTAGTACGAATAGCAAATAATACAAGAGGCTGGTTTACTACTTTAAAACAAGAAGATAGAGGAGGCTTATTATGAGTAATAATAAACCAAAGGTAGCATTTATTTGTGTCCATAATTCATGTCGCAGTCAAATGGCTGAAGCACTCGGAAAGCATTTTGCAAGTGATATCTTTGAAAGCTATTCCGCGGGTACGGAATTAAGACCTCAAATAAATCAAGATGCAGTAAGACTGATTAAGAATATTTATAATATTGATATGGAGCAGACACAACGCTCAAAGCTTTTATCTGATATTCCTCCAGTTGATGTTGTTATTACTATGGGATGTAATGTAAACTGTCCTTTTCTTCCATGCAAGTATAGAGAAGACTGGGGACTGGATGATCCATCCGGTAAAAGTGATGAGGAGTTTAAGAAGGTTATTGATGTAATTGAGAAAAAGGTACTGGAATTAAAAGATAAGTTACAATCTTTGCAATAAACTAACATAGGAGACTTTATACAATGGCTGTGAATTTAGAATTTGAAAATAAGCTGTGGGAAATGGCAGATAAGTTAAGAGGCAATATTCAACCTTCCGATTATAAGGATGTTATTTTGGGACTCATCTTTTTGAAGTATATCTCAGATAGCTTTGAAGAAAAATATAATGAACTGGTTGCTGATGGGGATGACTTTGAAGAAGATAGAGATGCTTATATAGAGGATAATGTTTTCTTCGTACCACCCAGTGCCAGATGGGAATTTATCAAGAAAAGAGCTAAGCAAAGTACTATCGGACAAATCATTGATGAGGCCATGATTGCAATTGAAAGGGAGAATAAACACTTGAAAGGTGTTTTGCCGAAAAATTATGCCAGACCTGAGCTGGATAAAACGAAACTTGGAGAATTGATTGACTTATTCTCATTTAATTTAGGAAGTAAGGAGTCAAAAGCGCAGGATCTTCTAGGCAGAGTTTATGAATACTTCTTAGGAAAGTTTGGTTCAAGTGAAGGTGAGTTCTATACCCCTCCAACAATTGTAAAACTCCTCGTTGGTATGATTGAACCCTACGAAGGTAGAGTTTATGACCCATGCTGTGGCTCAGGTGGTATGTTTGTACAATCTGCAAGATTTGTTGAAGAGCATCAAGGCAAGAAAGATAATATCCATATCTATGGTCAAGAGTATACAGCTACCACTTGGCGTCTGTGTAAAATGAATCTTGCTATCCGTGGGATTGACGGTAACTTGGGCGATAGAGATGCCGATACATTTGGCAACGACCTGCATAAGAATCTAAGAGCGGATTATATCCTGGCAAACCCACCTTTCAATGTGAGCGACTATACTCTTATACAAGACGATGCACGTTGGAAGTATGGCATCCCTCCGGCAAACAACGCTAACTATGCATGGATAGAGCATATGATAAGCAAACTATCCCCGATGGGTATTGCAGGGTTTGTGCTTGCAAATGGGTCAATGAGTACATCAACGAAGTCAGAGGCAGAAATTAGAAAAAATATCATTGAATCAGGGCTTGTAGATTGCATTGTGACCATGCCAACAAACCTCTTTTATAATGTAACCATTCCGGTTTGCCTTTGGTTTATCTCAAAGAAGAGAGAAAACCGTAAAGATAAGATTTTGTTTATAGATGCTCGGAAAATGGGAACAATGATTACCCGCAAGCATAGAGAACTTTCAGATGATGAAATTAAACAAATCTATGATACTTACCATAATTGGCGTGATGGGAAAGATTACAAAGATATTCAAGGATCCTGTAAATCAGCTAGCATAGAAGAAGTCAGAGGACATGAGTACATTTTGACGCCGGGAAGATATGTAGGTATAGAAGCAGTAGAAGACTATGGAGAGCCTTTTGAGGAAAAAATGACAAGGCTTACAGGAGAGCTTGCAGAAATGTTTGCGAGATCACATCATTTAGAGGATGAGATTAAGCAGAGACTGGGGGCTATAGGTTATGAGTTTTAGTGAGTGGGAAAAGGTTAAACTTGGAGATGTTATAAGATTTAAAAACGGAAGAAAAAAGCCAGATGAAGATGGAGACATTCCGATATATGGAGGCAATGGAGTACTTGGATTTACAAATAACTTTAACAATGAGAATGCAGTTGTTATTGGAAGAGTTGGAGCTTATTGCGGAAGCGTATTTTACGAAAACGGGAAATGTTGGATTTCAGATAATGCCATTTCAGCTAAACCATTAAATAATAATAATGTGAAATATATTTATTATGTGTTGAAATCATTGAAACTCAACGAGCGTAGAATAGGTACAGGACAACCACTATTAACTCAAAATATTTTAAACAGTATTGATACGATTTATCCCAGTGTTAAAGAACAAGAAGTTATCGCCGCTACTTTATCATGCCTCGATGATAAAATAGAGCTTAACAATCGTATTAATAAAAATCTTGAAGAAATAGTGAAGGCTACTTTTAAAAACTGGTTTATTGATTTTGAGCCTTTTCAAGATGGTGAGTTTGAGGACAGTGAGCTAGGCAAGATTCCAAAGGGATGGAGAGTTGGGACAATTGGTGAACTTATCTCTGACACTTTGGGTGGTGATTGGGGGAAAGAAACGGCACAAGGTAATTATACTGATGAAGTAGTGTGTATAAGAGGTGCAGATATTCCTGAAATCGCTTCTGGTAAAAGAGGAAAACCACCAATCAGATATATTTTAAAAAAGAATGCAGAGAAAAAAAGACTGTCTCAGGGCCAAATAATCATTGAAATATCAGGGGGCAGCCCTACTCAATCGACTGGGAGAACAGCTTTTATTACCCGTGAATTGATAAATATCGTCGGGCATCCTTTGATTTGTACAAATTTTTGCAGAGCACTTTCGTTGAAAAAAGGGCATTATTCAACGTTTGTTTATTCAATGCTTCAATATTTATATAGCAAAGATGTATTCTTCTTATATGAAAATGGAACAACAGGTATTAAGAATTTAGATACAAACAATCTATTTAATAAACACCTGATTGTTTTACCTGATGAGGACGTAATGATTAAATATAAAGTAATATTTGACACAATTATTAATTCAATTTATCAGAATGGAGCTCAGATAGATAAGCTATCAGTCATTAGAGATGCAGTATTACCAAAACTGATGAGCGGTGAAATAAGGGTATCCGTTGAGGAGGTGCAATAGATGACAAAAAATTTCTGTGAATCTCACCTTGAAGAAGCAACCCTTGAATGGTTTGAAGAGTTAGGCTATGAGATCGTTTATGGTCCTGATATTGCACCGGATGGAGAGTACTATGAACGTGAGGACTATGGAGATGTTATCCTCAATGAAAGGGTAAAAGAAGCTCTTTCTAGGATTAATCCAAAACTGCCAAGTGATGCAATAGAGGATGCTTTTAGACAGGTTAGTATTCCGCAAAGCCCTAGCTTAATAGTGAATAATAAGGCTTTTCAAAAGATGATTACTGATGGTATCGATGTTCAGGTTAAACAGCTTGATGCCAGTTATCGGACTGAAAAGGTATATGTATTCGACTTTGAAAAGCCCCTTAACAACGAGTTTATGATTGCTAATCAATTTACCATTGTTGAGCATGGGGCAGAGAAACGGCCTGATGTCGTGATTTTTATAAATGGCATTCCTCTTGTAGTGATAGAATTGAAAAGTGCCAGTGATGAAAATATTGATATTACTGATGCATATAATCAGCTTCAGACATATAAGATGACCATACCTTCCCTGTTCACTTATAACTCATTCATGGTAACGAGTGACGGGATCAATGCTAGAGCGGGTACTCTCTCTTCTGATGAAGACAGATTCATGGCATGGCGTACTATTGATGGGGACGATGTTGCGCCATTGTCTATTCCCCAACTTGAAGTATTAATAAAAGGGATGTTTGAGCGTGACCGCTTCCTTGACATAATCAAGCATTTTGTGTTATTCCAAAGTGACGGTAAGGATACGGTAAAAATACTTGCCGGTTACCATCAGTACCATGCTGTTAATAAAGCGGTTGAAAGCACCGAACGTGCCACTATGGAATCTGGTGATAGAAGAATTGGGGTTGTTTGGCATACACAAGGCAGCGGAAAGAGCCTGTCCATGGTATTCTATGCTGGAAAACTTATAGTCAGCGAAGAACTGGAAAATCCGACAATCATAATCATAACAGACAGAAATGATTTGGATGACCAGCTATTTGGAACGTTTCTAAAAAGCAAGGACATTGTACGAGGTACTCCGGTTCAAGCCACAGATAGAACCCATTTGAGAGAATTACTTAATAACCGTACCAGTGGTGGCATTATCTTCACAACCATTCATAAGTTTGCTCCTTTTGCTAATCAATTAAAAGAAGGTACGGAGTCAGATGTATCTTTAGGCAAAGCTGCTGAAACTTCTGCAGGTTATGGGGAAAGCATGGTGCTTACAGACCGTAAAAACGTCATAGTTATGGCGGATGAAGCGCACCGTAGTCAATATGGATTTGGGGCAGATATTGTTAAAGGTGATAATAGGGCAGATGTAAAATACGGATATGCAAAATATATGCGTGACAGTTTACCGAATGCTTCCTATATAGGATTTACCGGAACACCGGTTGAATTGACTGATAAAAATACCCGTGCTGTATTCGGAGATTATATTGATGTTTACGACATGACTAGAGCAGTTGAGGATGGAACAACGGTTAAAATATTTTATGAAAGTAGAATTGCAAAGCTTGAGCTCCCAGAGGCATTAAAGCCAAAAATTGACACGGAATATGATGAGATAACAGAGTACCAGGAATACAGCCAAAAAGAAAAGCTTAAGAGCAAATGGGCCAGACTTGAGGCAATTGTCGGTGCCTGTGAACGTGTGAAGCAGATCGCCAAGGATATTGTTGAGCATTTTGAAAAACGGGAGCAGGTCCAAGAGAATGAGGGCGGTAAGGCCATGGTCGTTGCTATGAGCAGAAGAATTGCAATCGATCTATATAAAGAGATTGTGGCGATTCGTCCTGACTGGCATAGCGATGACTTGATGAGTGGTAAAATCAAGGTAGTTATGACAGGTAGCTCCTCTGACCCAGCGGATTGGCAAGCTTTCATCGGCACTAAAGCCAATAGAGAAACACTGGCTAAGCGCATGAAAGACAAAAATGATGAGCTGAAACTTGTCATCGTTCGTGATATGTGGCTCACCGGTTTTGATGTACCAAGTATGCATACCATGTATATTGACAAGCCAATGAGCGGTCATAATCTGATGCAAGCTATTGCAAGGGTTAATAGAGTATTTAAAGAAAAACAAGGTGGGCTTGTCGTTGATTATATTGGCATTGCGGAAAATTTAAAAGAAGCTCTTTCACAGTATACCGATAGTGATAAGAAAACCACTGGTGTTGATACAGAAGTTGCTTCACAAGTTCTCCTCGAGAAGCATGACTTAATAAAAGAGCTGCTGCATGGTCACGATTACAGCAAATTTTTTACCGGCAAACCAAGTGGAAAAATGCAATCGATTGTTGAAACGATGGATTATATCATTGGGCTTCGTGAAGATAGAAAGAACGATTATATCAAGCTGGTAACCGAAATGACCAGAGCTTACTCACTATGTGCCACAACAGACGTTGCTGAAAGGCTCAATGTGGAGATCGGATTCCATAAAGCCGTCAAAGCAAGCCTTGTCAAAATGATTATGGAAGATAATAAAAAGAAAACAACATCTCAACTTGACAATGAATTAAACCAGTTAATTTCAAAATCCATATCATCAAATGAAGTCATTGATATATTGAGCTCAGTTGGACTTTCTAAGGCTAATATTGCAATTCTTTCTGATGAGTTCCTAGAAGAAGTAAAAGGTATAAAGCAGAAAAACTTAGCAGTTGAACTTTTGAACAGATTGCTCAGAGGCAGCATAAAAACCTTCTCAAGGCGTAACCTTGTTCAGTCAAAAAAATTCTCTGAATTGCTAGAAGGTTCCATTAGAAGGTATCAGAATCGGGCTATTGAAACAACACAAGTCATCATGGAGCTGATAGAGCTTGCAAAGCAAATAAGCGCAGCAGAAAAACGTGGTGAAAGCACAGGTTTAACTCCTGACGAATTAGCATTCTATGATGCCCTGGCGGACAATGAATCTGCAAGAGAAATTATGGGAGAAGATATATTGAAGCAGATCGCAAGAGACCTCACCATGTCCATAAAAAATAATATCAGCGTAGATTGGGCAATTCGTGATAGTGTACAGGCAAAAATGAAGATGACAATTAAGCGTCTTCTTAAAAAATACGGATATCCGCCTGATAAGACTGCCAAGGCAGTGGATATTGTAATGGAGCAGACTAAATTGATGTGCCGGAATGAGAGCAGATAAAGTAATTAGAAAGAGACACAGGTGAAGTTTAAAAACTTCACCTGTGTCACAATATTACAAGCTTCTATTAACCGCATGTGCGACTACCTTCAATTCTTGCATCAATTCCCCAAATTTTTCTGGTTTTAGAGACTGCGGTCCATCGCAGAGGGCTTTGGACGGGTCATTATGCACTTCAATGATAAGTCCGTCAGCTCCTGCTGCAATAGCGGCTTTGGATAATGCATTCACATATTTCCATGCACCTGTAGCATGACTAGGATCTGCAATGATAGGTAAATGGGACAGTTCTTTTACTACCGGAATAGCGCTGATATCGAGAGTATTCCTTGTAGCTGTTTCAAAGGTACGGATTCCTCGTTCACATAGTATAATATTAGGGTTACCTGTAGAAATAACATATTCTGCAGCCATAAGCCATTCTTCAATAGTGGCGGATAAGCCTCTTTTAATCAGAACCGGTTTGTTGGATGCACCGGCTTCTTTTAATAATCTGAAATTTTGCATATTTCTTGCACCTATCTGAAGAATATCAGAATATTTTGCTACAACATCGACATCACGAGTATCAATAACCTCTGTGACAATTTTAAGACCTGTTTCGTTACGGGCAATATCAAGCATTTTCAAACCTTGTTCTTCAAGTCCCTGAAAAGCATAGGGAGAGGTACGAGGTTTAAAAGCACCGCCTCTAAGGATTTTTGCGCCTGCTGCTTTTACCTTATGAGCTGTTTCATAGAAGACTTGCTCATCTTCAACTGCGCAAGGACCTGCCATAACAACTAGTTCATTACCGCCAATTTGCAAGTCATCAATTTGTATAATAGTTCTGGATTGCTTTACTTCACTGCTTGCAAGCTTATAGGGCCTCATAATTGGAACAAGATTTTCCACGCCGGGAAGCATCTTAATCATCTCGGTATCTAGATGCCTTTTATCTCCTATGGCTCCGATAACAGTTTTTATTTCTCCGTAGATAGGATGGGTTTTAAAACCAAGGTTTACCAGTCTTTCTTCTACATCTTGGATTTGTTCTTTAGTAGCTGATGAACTCATAATAATAATCAATTAGACGACCTCCTAAAATAATATTTAAAAATAAGACAAAACAAAAACTCCTCATCCCATAAAGGGACGAGGAGTCTATCTCCACGCGGTACCACCCAAATTGATTCCAAAAAGGAAACCACTTTAAATAAATATACGAGAAATATTATTAGCACAATACTTCTGATATACCCTCCATACTAACGGTCGGAGTTTCCGGCACAGCCTAATAGCTCTAAAGCATTCAGCCTGCAGCTCCGGGGAGAACTTCGGAATAAATTCATCTATCAGGCTCGCACTATCCCCGACTCGCTGAAAAACTTCATTAAACTTACTTTTCCCCTTCATCGAATTTGACTCAATAAATTATTTTAAATACTAGCATACATCGAAGTAAAAGTCAATAATCTTTGCAAAATATTATTAATCTATGATATGATATGTTGCGGTAATGTGTTACAAATTCTTTGAAGACAAGATTAAACATTAAACCTAAATAATACAACATCTCCGTCTTGTACGATATATTCTTTTCCTTCTGATCTTACCAGCCCTTTTTCTCTAGCGATAGTATAAGAGCCGCATTGCATCAAGTCATGATAAGCAACAATTTCTGCTCTGATAAAACCTCTTTCAAAGTCACTATGGATTTTACCGGCAGCTTGTGGAGCCTTCATCCCCTGGGTAATTGTCCAGGCTCTTACTTCTTGGGGACCGGCAGTAAGATAACTGATTAATCCCAACAGATTATAACTGGTTTTAACTAATCGGTCTAAGCCGGAATCTGTCAGACCAAGGTCGGAAAGAAATTCTTTCTTTTCATCAGGATCCAGCTCAGAAATTTCTTCTTCGATTCGAGCACATATGGTAAGTACTTCGGAATTTTCAGCCTGTGCGAACTGCTTTAATTCTTTTACCATCATATTGTTTTCAATACCATTTACAAAGTCTTCTTCAGATACA
>JBFWMP010000040.1:0-18641 GCA_050251575.1 Clostridia bacterium | reverse complement strand
CAGACCCAACTTGAAACCGGGTACATGATTTTTAGTTAAAAAGTATTTTGGCACATTGTTTTTTGAAACCCATGATGCTCCAGAGCTATTATTAATAACATCCCATAATAGGGTTGTATCAAGACCTTTCTTTTCGGCAATATACATTACTTCTGATGCAATACAGGTATTGGCGGCATTCAATATTTGATTTAACATTTTAACATCCTTACCGCTCCCTACATCACCTGTATAAACTATTTTTTTACCTAGTACAGATAAAATCGGCATATATTCATCGATGATTTCCTTTTGCCCGCCTGTCATAATGGTAAGAGTTCCTGCTGCTGCCGCTGGAACACCGCCACTCACGGGCGCATCAATAAAGGCAACTTTTTTCCCCTTGCTTGCCGCAATTTTTACAAGCTGATGAATGGTATCCCCTCTTGATGATGTCATTTCTATACAAACAGTACCATCTCGAATGCTTTCAAGAATACCGTCACTAGCAGCATAGACCTGCATAATCTCCTTATCTGCAGGTAAGATACTGATAATAACGTTGCAACTTTCTGTGATGTCTTTAAAGGTTGCAACACATTTTGCTCCTAGTGCTGCTAACTCCTCAGTAATCATTTTATTCCGTTCAGTGCACTTAATCGTAAGTTCAAATCCAGCTTTCATTAAGTTCATTGCCATCGGTTTGCCCATGTTTCCAAGACCTATCATGCCTATTTGTCTATTCATACACAACTCCTTTCGGATGTAATCCTGTTGATTGTCCTATAAATTACTGTTTTCTTCTTTTAACCTGCCTACCATATCCTCTGAAATCCTTCCCTTCTTGCTAAAAAATGGCAATAATAATGTGGCAGCAGTAATCATTAAAATAATCAGTGCTATCGGATTGGTTAAAGAGGTTCTAAAGAACATGCCGAAGTAGTCACCGTTTGCAAGTTCGATCCACCGGCGCAAGTTTGACTCCATCAGAGGCCCTAATATAAGCGCAAGAACAATAGGCGCCTTTGGTAAGGACAACTTGGTGATAAAATATCCTAATACAGCAAAAATCAACATTGTATATACATCAAACATACTATTTTGAACGCCATAGGTACCTACAACACATAGTATTAAAATTACCGTATTCATAATGGGTTTAGGTACAAGCATAAGCCGTGCAAAATATTTCGCGCCAAAAAGCCCGAGCAGTAAAATAAATATATTAATCATAAACATCCCGATAAATATCGCGGAAACAAGGTCGAAGTTGGTTGTAAAAAGCATTGGTCCCGGGGTAAGTCCATGGATGACAAATGCTCCAATCAGGATAGCAGTAACAGCATCCCCGGGTATACCTAGGGAAAGCAGGGTAATCATTGCTCCGCCGGTACAGGCATTATTTGATGCTTCTGCAGCTGTAATTCCATGTATAGAGCCTTTACCAAGTTCTTCGGGGTGTTTACTAATTTTCTTTTCCTGAGCATAAGAAACGATAGATGCTATTGTTCCTCCTGCTCCAGGAATTGCACCTACAATAGTACCAATTATGCTTGAGCGTATAATATTTCCCCATATTTCTTTCAAATATTTAAAACACTCAAAAGGATCTTTCACTTCATAAAACTCGCTCTTTTGAATATCCGCGCTTTTCTTTTCAAAACTCATCAATACCTCTGAAAGTCCAAAAAGTCCTATCATGGCTGCTATAAACTGTATTCCTGAAAAAAGATTCATATTCCCGAAGGTGAAACGTGGTACTGCGGTGATAGGATCAGAGCCTATGGTAGCCAACATCAGCCCTATTACACCGGAAATAAGTCCTTTTAATGTAGACCCGGGAGAGATATACGCAATTACGCTTAGTCCAAAAAGCCCTATCGAAAAAAGCTCAAGAGATGTGAATTTAAGTGCAATGCTCGCTATTAATGGTGAGAATAGCGCAAGAGTAAATACACTAAATAATCCGCCAAGAGTGGAGGTCATAGTTGCTATTCCTATTGCAAGCCCAGCCTTACCTTGCTTAGCAAGAGGGTAGGCATCAAGCGTAGTCATAACGGCGGAGGGGGTTCCCGGAATATTAACAAGAGTCGCCGATATAGAGCCACCATAATTAGCACCACAGTATACCCCGAGAAGCATAAGAACTCCTGCAGTAGGATCAAGACTATAGGTAACAGGTACTAATATAGATACTGCCATCATCGCCGTCAGACCGGGAAGTGCACCTATCACAATCCCTACAACCGTTCCCATAATCATACCGAAAAATGCTGGTGCCGTCATCAAAGTAAGTCCGGCTGTATATAAATCAAAATTCATTGTTTTTCTCCTCCATTACCAAAAAATGCCGGAAGGCATAGGCATTTTAAATAAAATTGCAAAGAGTAGATATATTACTCCACTTATAGGTATAAAAAATTTAAGTGCCGTGGAGAGTTTGCCTCCAAATAGTATAATTCCAAATAAAGTAAACAGGGCAGTAGAAATAGGGAAACCTAAAACTACAAGCGCTTGAACGTAAAGCACTAATACTACTATAATCGTTGTCATGTTTTTAATTATCTCTTTATTCAATACGACCTTAGCTGACCTGATATTTTTAAAGCTGCTAATAAATAATCCAACTGACAGTAAAATCATAACAATACCAAGGATCTTAGGGTAATAGGCGGGATCGTTTGAAATCCCGCCGCCTACTGCCGAAAAATTACTTGAATAAAAATATACAAATACACCTAAGGAAAATGATGACAGGGATATTATCAAATCTTTCATATCATTCAATTCTCCTTGCATAAATCTTTTATTAGTTACTGAATTGTTTTCATTACTTCTGCATATACCTTAACCTGCTCATTAAAGAACTTTGTAGTTTCCTTGTGGTCTTTAAAATTTGGAATAATACTGTTGTTTTCACAGAATTTTTGGAAGCCTTCCCCTTCAACAGTTGCTTTAAAAGCTTCATCAAGTCTGTTTAGAACATCCTCACTTACACCCTTAGTAGTGAAAACAATTCTCCATACAGGGAATACAAGGTCTACACCTGCTTCTTTAAGGGTCGGAGCATCTTTAAATAACGGCACCCTATTTTCACCCATAGCTGCAAGAGGCACAATTTTTCCACTGTCTACCAATGCCTTTGCCTCCGCAGGGTTGGTTACGCACATATCTACTTCACCGGCTGCAAGAGCTGCAAGCATCTGCGCTCCACCTGTTGAATAAGGTACATATTGAAAATCAATACTCGCTGCTTTTGCAAATTGAACTGATGCAAGGTGCCACATAGATCCAACACCCACATGAGCAACCTTTAACTTCTTTTCTTTTGCAGTAGCAACAAACTCTTGAATCGTTTTATAGGAAGCATCTGCTTTAACATAGATAATCCCATTGTCATCGGCAACCTGCGCAACGGGTTGATAGTTTTCCATCTTAATATCCGGCAGTCCGCCGTAGGGCAATAAGATAAGGCTTGGAGAAAAGAATAGCAACTTCTGTCCGTCCGGCTTGGAGGTTGCAATTTCTGTGCATGCGATAGCGCCTTTTGATTCACCTTTGTTAACCGGAACTAAATTAACTCCTAAATTCTCTTGAAGACCTGGAATTAATGCTCTTGTAGCCATGTCATTCCCACCGCCTGCACCACTTGGAATAAGGAAGGTAATATCTCCCTTCGGATAATCAAGCTTAGGTTTCTCCACAGGCTTTTCAGCATTTTGAGCTGGTGCTTGTGATGGTGCCGGCTCTGATTTTGGTGCAGCACAGCCAGCTAACAAGGAAAATGATAATACAATGCCTAAAACTAAGGATAAGACTTTTTTCATGATTTGGGCCTCCTCTTTTTATTTTTTACATTGCTTACAACACACTATGATTCTCTCATGGCAAACTATAAAAAACAATCCCCCCAATTTTATGAAAGGTATAACTTTTTTGATGTATGTTAAAATTAAGTTAAAACGCTGATATGATAACCTGTTCTTGTATAACTTATGTAATAAAGTTATAGTAAAAACAAAAAAGCACATACCTTTTGAGTATGCGCTTAAAATTTAAAATCAATTATTTATCCTTTTTCGTTTCCCTGTATTCATGAGGGGGTATTCCCTCGTACTTTTTAAACATTTTTGAAAACTGATTATAATTATTATAGCCCACCATATAAGAAATTTCAGAAATTGTTAAAGCAGATTCATTAAGAAACTCCTTTGCTTTTTCTATTCTCAGCAATGTTAAATAATCTTTAAAGTTCCTTCCGCTCTCTTCTTTAAAAAGCTTAGAAAAATATGCCTCTGAGATATTAAGTTTTTCACAGATATACGAGAGACCTATATTCTTATTGTATTCTTCCTCAATAATTTCAAGTGCCTTCACAACAATCTTATTCTGATAAGTAGAACTTTTTCCATCTTTTGAAAATATCTGACTAACAAAAATGATAAGCCATTCTATAACCTCATCCATATTGCTGAAGCGGCTTTCAAAATTCATAAACACACTGCTGATTTCTTTCATTTCATTTACAAAGCCTTCTTTATCATTAAGATACTCAGCTATAATATTTAATATATCCTTAATTTTAAAAGTATAATCAAGATCTTCATTCTGCGAACTCCTGCGTACATTGGTCTTTAAACTTTTTATAATCGTAATGATATTATCAATATTTTTAGCTTGAAGACAATTCTTAAAATGCTTTCTATAATAATAATCTTCCGTTATACCCTGTGATGATGTTTCTATCTCCGATTTAAACAAGATCGAATTATTCCCTACTACAAACCGATATTTCATAGCGTTGGAGGCCTCTATATAAGACTTTTGTATCTCTTCCAAATTTTGATATATATTACCCGCAGCAACAGTGACAGTAAATTTAAAATTGCTCTTAATCAGATTTTGCATAAAGCTGCACATTAGTTTTAACTCTTCAAAATTCTCTAACTCTTTCTTACCCGTATTAAAGTTTAAAACAGCTAGCATTTTACCACTTCTGGAACTTGAGTCAGCAAATACCGCTATCGTTTGCGCTACGTTAGAAAAAGCCTTGCTTATAATGTCCTTCATTCCTTGAAAAAGTGCAACCTGCTCTTCTTCATTTAAGTTTTCAATTATCTTTTCGTAAGCAATATCATATTCTATGAGCAGTGTGATAAACTTACCTTTTATAGGTATAGTAAGAAATGCTGCACGCTGCTCAATCTCTGATTTTGCTAAAATATCACCATAAATTACTCTATAAATAAAGTAATTCTTTAATCGCTCAACATTCTCGTCCATCTGCTGCTTTAATATCACATTTTCCTTTTCTTTCTTGCTTTTTAAATCTTTTTCCTGACTCAGCTGCAAAATAATACCCTGAACCTCCCTATTGATCCTTCCAAGCTCATCCTTACGCTTGATATGTTTATCAGTATTCTTTCCATGCTCACCGCTTAATACCCTTTCAATAGCTGAGATAGGATTATATATATTCCTTGTAAAAGCAAAGGATAAAAGAACAGATAACACTGAAAAGAAAAGACATATGGTGAGCACCGCTGTGCTAATAAGATCAAACTTATGCTCTATTTCATCAGCGGGTAAAAGTGCGACATATTTCCAATTGTTATATCTTGAGCTTGTATATGAAGCTAGTATATTATTAATATTTTTATAACCCTGTTCTTTATCTGTTCCAATTAAACCCTCACCATAATTGATGAGACTAAAATATTTATTGTCACCAACCACTATTTTTTTATGTTCATTAATCATCAACACCTGCCCACTATCCCGTATATTAAGCAGATTAATTTGACGATAAAATTCATAATTCTTTATTTTAACGATAATAATAGCAAGGGGGCGGTTAAAAGATTCAAAAACGAATTCTACCAACTGTAGTTCATCATTTTTTTGTCCAAAAATATCAGGCTCATTCGGCTCAAACCAAATTGAATATCCGTCTGTCTTTATCCTATTCATATAATTTGGAGTGAAATGATTGCTTGCATCCCGTAAAACTTTATTCCTTCGGCTATATATAATATCATTATTAAGATAGCTGTAAACACCTATCTCTTCAATATATCCCACATCTTCTAAAAAAGAATCAAGAACATTAAAGACTGAATAAAACATTTCTTGCTCATCTTCCGGTCCCAATTTATTGCTTAAAAAGCTTTGAACAGTTTTGTTTTTTACTATTTGTGCAGGTAATCTTGAGGTTGAATCAAAAACAGAATCAACAGTCATCTTCAATTGATTAACCACATCAAGGTTTGAACGATTGATCTCGTTTTCAAGATTGTTTGTTGATATTTGAAAGATTATTACAGATGAGATAACGATAGGGATAATGGTTATTATGATCATTGTAAGAAAAAGCTTAGGAAATAAACCCATGCGCCTAAGTGCATTATTCTTTCCCATGATATCCTCCTTAGAATTCCTTATAATTAAATGATATTATGTATAATAAGATATTATATCACAAACAAAAAAAGACTGTTAGTATAAAACATTGCTAACAATCCTGTCTTTTCACATCTATATTATATTTCCGGTTTTTCCAAAGAAATTTTACCGATTTTTGCTCCCCTGAATTCATCAAGAATAATTGCTGCTGCACGAAAAGCATCTGTCTCCCCGCCCGAAACAATACAGCCTCTTTTCTTCGCAATATCAGTGAGAAGCTCGTGTCCTTTTAAGTCTGCTATCGCATCCAGCTTATATCTTTCCTTCAATCTTTCAGGATAGTTATCTCTTAAAAGTTCCAATAAACTGCATGTTAGTTCCTCAATATCAATGACTTCATCCTTAATAGCTCCTGTATAAGCCAGTTTTCTTCCGATTTCAAGGTCTTCAAACTTAGGCCAAAGGATACCAGGGGTATCTAATAACTCAAACCCGTTCTTTAACCTTATCCATTGTTGTCCTCTTGTCACCCCAGGCCTATCTCCTGTTTTCGTACTAGCTTTTCCTGCAATTTTATTAATAAATGAAGATTTTCCTACATTCGGAATACCCACAACCATTAGCTTGATTGCTCTGTTTATGATTCCTTTTGAAGCATCCCTCTCAATCTTATCCTTCAAGATTGTCTTACACATAACAGGAATCTGATTTAATCCCCTTCCTGAAATCGAGTCAATAAGTAAAACATTTATTCCTTGATGACTAAACCATTTTGTCCATGAATTATTTATTTCCGGATCAGAGAGATCACTCTTATTCATTAGCACCAATCTTGGCTTATTTGCTAAAATACTATCAATGTCAGGATTTCTGCTACTCAATGGCAATCTGGCATCAACAAGCTCAATAGCTATATCAACAAATTTAAGACTGTCCTGCATGATTCTTCGCGTTTTCGTCATATGCCCCGGATACCACTGAATGTTCATAATTGTGTTCTGTCCTCCAAATTTATATTTATAGGAATCAACAAAACTATTCGAAAGTTATGAAAAAGTCCAGACTTATGTCATTCTGAATGAAATGAAGAATCTTAAAGCTACTTAAATACTAAGATTCTTCGCTTAGCTCAGAATGACATTCTTGGGTACTTTTCATATTATTTGACTTTTTCAATGGTTTCGAACCGTCTCAATTCTTCCTACCTGTAACCGTGAACTACTTATATATCGATCCGATTCGACTCAAAGGCCAAATCCTAAAGTTTGCTTTTCCTACAATCTCTTTGTATGGAACCATCGCCACATCACTATAGCGGCTGTCCCGACTATTATTTCTATTATCTCCTAAAACAAATACCGTATTCTCAGGGACCGTTTGCGGAAATTCGACATCTCCTCTTTGAGCGGTGGGCTCATTGATATAAGGCTCCACTAATGGATTTCCATCTACCGTTACAACATGCTTTTTAAAATCAATATCAACTGTCTGCCCCGGTAGTGCAATGATCCTCTTCACGTAAGGTGTATTCTTATGCATGGGAGGAGTAAGAATAATCACATCACCCTGCTTAGGCTTATACATCATTTTTACGACAACTAACCGGTCATTATGCTGCAGAGTCGGAACCATAGACTGTCCATCTACTCTAATTAATGAAAATACGAAGGTTCTTATTATTACTGCAATTACTAAAGCAATTACAATCGCCTGAACCCATTCTTTTATTTCCTTTTTAAAATCAAATACTTGACTTGATGTAGTTTGCTGTACAATTTCCTCATTTGTATCACTATCGTTTTCTTCAATATCAAAAGGTTCTTTATCCATATTAACCTCCAAAGTAAACGAAGCACGGGGACGGTCCGAGAGTACTGAAAAAGTCCGTATTGTGTCATTCTGAATGAAACGAAGTGTAATGAAGAATCTTAAAAGTTGCTTAAGTGCTAAGATCCTTCACTTGCGTTCAGGATGACCTCTTGAGGTTCTTTTGCTTAATCATACTTTATCAGTGGTTTCGGACGGTCCTATTGCTTTCTCTTAATCTAATAGTGTTTAAGGAAGCAACAGGACCGTCCCCATGCTTCCTGTCATAAGCAAAAAGGGACTATTAAGTCCCTTTTCATCTTTATATCTTTTCTTTAACCTTTGCTGCTTTTCCAACTCTGTCACGTAAATAATAAAGCTTTGCTCTTCTAACTTTACCTTTTCTCACAACTTCAATCTTATCGATTTTAGGAGAATTTACAGGGAAAGTTCTTTCAACGCCAACACCATAAGAAATACGTCTTACTGTAAATGTTTCCTGAATACCTCCGTGCTTTTTACGGATAATGGTACCTTCAAACATCTGAACTCTTTCTCTATTACCTTCTTTAACTTTTACATAAACCCTTATTGTATCTCCAATCACAAGTGCTGGGAGATCACTTCTTAATTGTTCTTCCTGTAAAGCCTTAATGATATCCATCATTAGTCCTCCTCTCTTCTTAGATGTTCATGCTGTACATTGACAACAGAGGACCATCCGTTCTACACATTGAAATAGTATATCATATTGTTTATAATAAAACAATATTTTTACTTTATTTTATTTAATGTTTTTATCATCCAAATCAAATCCTGCTCCGTTTAACAAGTCAGGACGTTTGCTATATGTCCTCAAAAGAGACTGCTCTTTGCGCCATTTTTCAATATTTGCATGATGACCGGATAATAATACTTCAGGCACTTCCCTATCTAAAAAAACCGGTGGTCTTGTATACTGAGGATATTCAAGTAAGCCGGAATAATGTGATTCGTCTTTAAAGGCTTCTTCTTGTCCTAGAACACCCGGAATCATTCTGCTTATAGCATCTATCATCGCCATTGCCGGAATTTCTCCTCCGGTTAAGACAAAATCTCCGATTGAAATCTCAATATCCACAATTTCTTCAATGATTCTTTCATCGACTCCCTCATAATGTCCGCACAATATAATCAAATGTTTTTCATTAATAAATTCTTTTGCCATAGACTGACAAAAAGTTTTACCCTGCGGACTCATATAAATAACTTTAGGCTTATATGATAAATCCTTTATGATGCTTTGATATGCATTGTAAATAGGGGCAGGCTGCATCACCATTCCTAACCCTCCACCATAAGGGTAATCGTCGACTCTTTTATGCTTATCCTCTGTATAATCCCTGATATTGATAAAATTCAACTCTAAAAGGTTATTATTTCTTGCCCGACCGATGATACTTTCACCTAATACGGTCTCAAACATTTTTGGAAAAAGCGTGAGTACATCAAAGCGCATTATTCTATCAGCCCTTCTAAAGGTTTTACAATCATAGAATTATTATCAAAATCTACTGCAAGTATAACTTCTTTTATAGCAGGTATCAATATTTGTTTCCCTTCCGGATGTTTTATTATATAAACATCCGTACTTCCTGCAGATAATACATCGTCAAGAATTCCTAGGTATACCCCTTCATGAGTATTTACCTGCAATCCGATCAAATCACAGATAAAATATGTGTTTTCCGGAAGATCTACAGCCATCTCTCGATCAATGATAAGCATTCGATTCTTTAATCTTTCTGCATCATTTATATTATCTACATTCTTAAACTTAATAATAAGATTGTTTTTCTGATATTTAATATATTCAATAAAAATTTTTTCGAGCCCGCCATCTTTTTCAATATATACCCACTCTAGTTCCTCAAAACGAGTTGGATCATCTGTTAAGGGCATTACCTTAACATCACCTTTTACACCGTGGGTATTAATAATCTTACCGACTTCTAACTGTTCTTCCCTCATGACATCCTCCACGGAAGCACGGGGACGGTCCTATTGCTTCCTTTAAAGAATTTTTAGACAAAGCAGGAGCAATAGGACCGTCCCTATGCTTCCGGAATAAAATTGGGAGTAGAAATTAAACTCCACTCCCCCACAGTTATTGAAGTATTTCGACTACTACTCTCTTATTTTCTCTGGTAGCTGCAGCTTTTACTACGGTTCTGATTGCTTTGGCAATTCTACCTTGCTTTCCGATAACCTTCCCCATATCTTCCTGTGCTACTTTTAATTCAAGAATAATTGACTGTTCTCCCTCTACTTCATTCACAAAAACATCATCAGGATAATCTACTAATGACTTTGCAATAGTCTCTAATAATTCCTTCAATTTTGCTACACCTCCGATGGGTTATCTTATTATCCAAAAAATATAATTAGAATAACAAGCCTACACCTACTTTAAATGTTAAGCATTTTTCTTAGTCTCTTCAAATTTCTCCATGATACCGTTTTTCTTTAATAAAGCTCTTACAGTATCTGTAGGTTGTGCACCATTTTGCAGCCACTTTACCGCTTTTTCAGCATCAATAACTACAGCTGCAGGATTTGTCAAAGGATTATAAGTACCAATCTCTTCAATAAATCTTCCATCTCTTGGATATCTTGAATCAGCTACAACTACTCTGTAGAAAGGAGCTTTTTTTGCGCCCATTCTTCTAAGTCTTATTTTAACAGCCATTACTTTTCACCTCCTTTACAGTATTACTTCCTCATCCCATGAACGGAAGTTTGAATTTTCCTTTTTTCAGCTTTTTGGGATCTCCAAACTGCTTCATCATTTTCTGCATCTGTTCAAACTGTTTTAATAAATTATTAATATCTTGTATTCTTGTGCCACTGCCGCTTGCTATCCTTTTCTTGCGGCTGGAATTAATTATGGAGGGGTTCTCCCTCTCTTTCCTTGTCATAGACTTGATAATTGCTTCTATATGTGCCAGATGTTTTTCATCAACCTGAACATCCTTAAGCATCTTATTATTCATACCAGGCATCATCCCTAGTACTTGATCTAGGGGACCCATATTTTTCATTTGTTCAAGCTGACCTAAAAAATCTTCAAAGGTAAACTGCTGTGTGCGCAGTTTCTTTTCCAACTCAATTGCCTTTTTTTGGTCAAAAGCTTCTTGAGCCTTGTCAATCAGGCTTAGAATATCCCCCATGCCCAGAATTCTTGAAGAAATTCTCTCCGGATGGAATGGCTCGAGATCACTTAATTTTTCACCCATCCCTATAAATTTGATTGGTTTTCCTGTGACAGCACGTACTGATAACGCTGCTCCGCCTCTTGTATCTCCATCAAATTTAGTAAGAATCACACCATCTATTCCTAATTGTTCATTAAAACTTTCCGCTACATTCACCGCATCTTGTCCAGTCATTGCATCAACCACAAGAAGAATCTCCGTAGGCCGTACAGTCTGTTTTATATTCTTTAGCTCGTCCATCAGTTCTTCATTAATATGAAGTCTGCCGGCCGTATCAATAATCACAAGATCATTACCATGCGTATTGGCATGCTGAATAGCAGCTTTTGCAATATCTACCGGGCTATTTTTATCTCCCATTGAGAATACAGGTATATCCAGCTGCCCTCCTACGACTTGAAGCTGTTTGATGGCAGCTGCTCTATAGATATCCCCTGCAACAAGCAGTGGTCTTTTCCCTTGTTTTCTTAAAACAGCTCCAAGCTTTCCACAAGTAGTAGTTTTACCTGCACCCTGGAGTCCAACAAGCATTAAAACAGTCGGTGGTTTTGACGAAAAAACAATTTTACTTTGAGCGCTTCCCATTAATGCAGTAAGTTCATCATTGACTATTTTAATCACATGCTGCCCTGGTGTAAGGCTTTCAAGAACTTCTGAACCAATAGCTCTTTCAGATATCTTATTGATAAAATCTTTAACAACCTTAAAGTTTACATCGGCTTCAAGTAAAGCAAGCTTTACTTCACGCATCGATTCTTTTACATCTTTTTCAGTTAATTTCCCTTTGCCTTTTAGCTTTTTAAACGTCTCCTGCAGTTTTGATGCTAAACCTTCAAAAGCCATTTGTACCTCTCCATTCTATTGCTATACTTTTTCACTAATATCTTTTAACGCATTCTTTATAATCTCAATTTCTTGCTTTAAATGTGGATTAAATAATATCTTATTATTCAATTGTTCAATATCAAATATAGTTGCATTTACAATCTGCACTTTATCCTGTATAGAAAGAAAGCGGTTTGCTAAGCCTAGCTTTTCTTCCATTTCCAGTAACAATTTCTCGCCTCTTTTGATACAATCCCTGACACCTTGACGGGTGATATTCATAAGCTCACTTATCTCACCTAATGATAGATCCTGATTATAATACAAATCAACAGCGTCAGCTTGTTTATCCGTAAGAAGCTCTTTATAAAAATCATATAGAATACTTATTTCTAAATTTTTACTCATATTATTAACTTCACCAACTTAAATTCGTATGTAAAGGTGTCTGCCTTTACATACGAATTTTACTAGTTTTCCGACCCTTTGTCAAGCCTTTTTTTATTTTTTAGGATCTTTTTTTATACTAAAATTAATCCGGGATTTTCGCCTGTAATACATTGTCCTCCATCAGGAGTAACTAGAAATGTATTCTCAGTCCCCACCATCCCAATATTTTTAATACCTTTTTTGGGTTCAAGAGCAAAAGCCATTCCTTCCTGCAATGGGTCTGTAAATCCGTCGGCAATTACCGGCCATTCATCAATTTGCAAACCTATACCATGTCCAAGAAACTTCACTTTGCGATTTCCAAACCCCATAAAATTTTTCAAAAACTCAGAATCAAGTTTATCTATTATAGTGTTGTATATCTGAGATGGAACAGCACCAGGCTTCAATAAGGCTGCAATCCGGTTTTGTATGTCAATACACTTATAATGTATTGCCATTGCTTCTTCTGAAAGAGATTTGCCAAACATATAAGTCATTGTTTTGTCAGTATGGTAGCCATCTACTCCACACCCTATATCAATAAAAATCAAATCACCTTTTGTTAGTTTGCGTTCACGACTGCCCAGCAGCGGTACTGCCGGACTCATCCCATAGTTCCCCCCAGGTCCGTTAAAATATGAGGGATAAATAGAGCTTTCACCAAAACCAATGTGTCCCAAAACAATTTCAGTATCAAACATCCCAAAACGAGTTACTCCATGATGCCCTTCCTCAATCATGATTGAAAATAATTCTGCACCAAGTTCTGCTTCACTCATTCCTTCTCTGAGTATTCCCGGTATACGCTCTTCTAACACACGCTGATGGATATTGCCAGATTGCTTCATAAGAGACAGTTCAAATACACTTTTTATTGATCTTACTGCAGCAATCTGAGCGTCAGCTGACTTAACATTATTAAACGGAAAATACTTTTGAAATCGGTGATAAAGTGCCAACGGCACGATTTCAGTCTCCATATATATTGTCCCAAAAACTTTCCCGGCGACAGATGCTGCAGCATCGCGAAAACTATCCATCGGTTTTATGCGAGAAAATAGTGATTCATCCACTGCTCGCTCATAACTTCGACGCACCCAAAATGTAGCTTCATCATTTCGGGGAATAAATAACATACCCTCTTGCATAGTTCCAGTGAAATAATAGAGATTTATTTTACTGAAAATAACAGCAAACTCCCAATCCGGATTTGCGATATTCATTTTAGCTTTAAAGCAGCCCATACGTGTCTGCAGTTCGGATAAAGGTACTCGTTTATTCATAATTATACTCCTATGATATTATTAACTTGCTTTATTCTCCAAAAAGTGCATCTACGAATTCTTTAGAATTAAATTCTTGCAAATCATCCATTTTTTCGCCTACACCGATTAATTTTACTGGGATATCTTGTTCTGCTTTTATAGCTATAACAATGCCACCCTTTGCAGTTCCATCAAGCTTTGTAAGAACTATGCCGGTTACTCCTGCTACTTCATTAAAGAGCTTCGCTTGATTTACTGCATTCTGTCCTGTTGTTGCATCCAATACCAATAGCACCTCACGGGATGAATCGGGCAGTTCCCTATCAACAACCTTAAATATCTTTTTAAGTTCTTCCATAAGATTCTTTTTATTATGCAGCCTTCCTGCTGTATCACATATTACGGCATCCATCTTTCTGGATTTGGCTGCTTGAATCGCATCATATACCACTGCAGCCGGATCTGCGCCTTCCTGATGACTGATAACATCTACACCGACTCGATCTCCCCATATCTGAAGCTGGTCAATTGCTGCAGCTCTGAAAGTATCTCCCGCTGCAAGAAGCACCTTTTTTCCTTCATTCTTAAGTTTATTTGCTATTTTTGCAATAGAAGTAGTTTTTCCTACTCCATTGACACCGATTACCATTATAATCGAAGGAACTCCTGTAATATTTAATTGGCTATCTTCTGCTGCCATCATATCGCTTATAATTTGTTTTAATAGTATCTTTACTTCAGAAGCATCAACTACCTTATTATCCTTACATGATTTTCTAAGTCTTTCGATAATCTCCATGGAAGTATTGACACCGACATCAGCGGTAATCAGTATTTCTTCTAACTCTTCAAAGAGTTCTTCATCAACCTTCTTAAAGGTTTTTAATACCTCATCTACTTTTTCTGTAATGGAATTACGAGTTTTTGATAAGCCTTCCTTCAATCGGGCAAAAAAACCCGCCTTTTTTTCTTTTTCTTCTGTCATGGTTTTCCTCCAAAATCAATATTTTAGCTTGCAGCTCTAAGTTCGGAGCTGCAAGAATTTTTATCAACTAGCAACTTCATCCATCTTAAGCGAAATCATCTTGGATACTCCTTTTTCCTGCATAGTAACCCCATACAGAACATCAGATGATTCCATTGTTCCTCTTCGATGTGTTACAACAATAAATTGTGTTTCGGTGCTGAATTTTTTTAAATACTGAGCAAATCTATAAACATTTGCATCGTCTAAGGCAGCTTCAATTTCATCTAATATACAAAATGGTGTAGGTTTCACTTTAAGAATAGCAAATAGCAGTGCTATCGCGGTAAAAGCCTTTTCTCCTCCGGATAAGAGCATAATGTTTTGCAGCTTCTTTCCCGGAGGCTGTACTTCGATTTCTATGCCGCTTTCCAATATCTTGTCTGGCTCTGAGAGCCTTAATTCAGCTCTTCCGCCACCAAACAATTGATTGAATACTTCATTAAAATATTCATTAATAATACTAAACTGCTCAATAAATTGCTTCTTCATAAGATGTAAAATATCACTGATAATCTTAAGTAACCCCTGCTCTGCTTGCTCCAGGTCATCATGCTGATTGCTCAAAAATTCAAATCTCTCTTTTACATTTTTATATTCTTCTATTGCATTTACATTAATATTTCCAAGCTGCCTTATTTCATTTTTGAGTTTATTTATTTCTTTTTGAGCATTAGCAATACTTCCTATATCCTTTTTATACTGTTCTGCATTTGTAAATGTTAACTCGTACTCATCCCATAGCTTGTTAATACTATTATCCAGTTCTAACTCTATCTTTATCTTTCTATTTTCCAACCTATGATATTCACTTTGAAGCAATGATATGTATTCTCTTTTCTCTTTCATCAAGACTTGATGGGAATTAATATTTTGTTGTGCTTCCTCTTTTTCTTTGAGATAATCATTCGTGTTCTGTTGAAGCAATGCCATCTCATCTTCTAAAGTATGAATTACACTTGCTTTATCATTAATGTTGACTTGCAGGCTCTCATTTTTCCTTGCTAGAACCAACAACTCTTGATTTTTATCTGTCTTATTGTTCTCAAGTTGTGTCATCTCATTCTGAATAAGTTCAATGCGCTCGTTGGTTACATCAATATCTTTATGAATAGCACCCAAAACAATTTTATGGTCCATCAATTGCCGATTAGTATCTTCTTTTGAAGTTATTCTAGTTTTATAATCTGACTGTCTAAGGGAAATCTGACTTTTAATAGTTTCTATTTCTGATTCCTGTCTCTTAATAAAGTCTGTAAATTGAAGCATCTCCCCTTCAGTAATCTTGATTTGTTCTCTGACTTGTTTGGTTTCTCTTAACAACCCATCTCTATTTTGAAGCATTTGTTCATATGTTAGGTTCTTGTGCTTAATTTCAGCCTCTAATGAAATAAAATAATTTTCTTCTTCCTTTAAGCCTTTTTCTATAAACCCATTTTGCTTTTCAATGTTATTTATTTCCTGCTCTTCATAATTTATTTTTTTATAATATTCTTCTTTCGAATCGTGAATCTGTGTAAGCTGCTGATTCATCTTTTCTATTTCCTTAGCCCTGCTCAGAAAACTGCTAACCTTATTAATGCTTCCTCCAGACAGTGAACCACCGGGACTTAAAACTTCTCCCTCCAGGGTTACTATTCTGAATTTATATGAAAATGCTCTTGCCATAGCAATAGCGTTTTCGATAGTATCTACAATTACAACTCTACCCAATAGATTGTTGAATATTCCCTGATACTCATTTTTAAAATCTATAAGATGTGAAGCAATTCCTTGATAACCTTTGCAACTGCTTATTTTGCCATGGCTATCCTCTAATATGTTACCCTTTACCGATGAGATAGGTAAAAATGTAGCACGCCCTGATTGATTTGTCTTTAAAAATTGTATTGCTTCTTTTGCATCATTTTCTTTTTCTACGATTATATGCTGCATGGCTGATCCCAATGCAATCTCAATAGCAGTGATAAACTGTTCGGGTACAGTGATTAGTTTTGATACAGTACCATGGATTTTTAAATGCGTAAGTCTGCCATTTTTCCACGCCTTCAATATATTCTTTACACTCTTGCTATAGCCCTCATAATCCCGTTCCATCTCTTCCAACAACGTCTTTTTGGATATAATTTCTTTACTCAAAGTAATAAGCGAACTATATTCTGATGATAGCATTTTATGATTAGCTCGCTTTGAAATTAATTCATCATGATATGTTTGTAATTGGTTTTTTTTATTTTGAATATCCGAACTTAGTTTCTTATGTTCATTTTTCATACTACAGATAGCTTCCTCATGCTGCTGCAGACCTTTATGATACTCCTCCAACTCTGTATCAATTGATTTCTTTCGATCAACAAAATTATTTTCTAAAACTTTTAAGCTATTGATTTTAGACCTTGTTTCCGATACTTGATTCATTTTATCGATTACATCACTTTTAAGAGTATCTATTGCAATATCTTCTGTTTCAAGTGCATCCACTTCTTGTTTGCTTTTTAGTTCTAAGCTGTCGATTATAAGCTGAATATCTTTTAATTTTTGTATATGATTTTCAAGCAAGTTTTTCTTTTGTAAAATTTCTTCGTTCAAGGATACAATCTTTTTTTCGATAATATTAAATTCTTCATTGATCTTTTGAAGAACCTCTTTATTATTTTTAATATTATTCTGTAAGATAACAATATCGTTTTTGTGTTTTTCAATTGCTGATTGTGTGGTATGTAGTTTATCTCTTGTTTCTTCTATTCTAACATCATGAGTTTTCATAAATTCGTACAATGAATCAAGGATTTCCTCAGACTCTTGCAGTTTCTGTTGTTCTTGCTGCAATTGAGAAGCTGTTAAATTATATTTTTCATTGATATCATTGGAGTTTTTTCTCATGCTTTCAATGGTATCCAAATAAACATTAATTTCAAGAATCTTTAGTTCTTCCTTCATGTTTAAATATTGTCTTGCTTTTTCAGACTGCTCCCCTAGAGGCTCTATCTGAAGCTCCAATTCACTGATAATATCTTTTAACCGTATTAAATTTTGCTTTGTTAACTCAAGCTTTTTTTCGGCTTCTTCTTTTCTGTATTTATATTTTGTTATACCGGCAGCCTCTTCAAAAATCAATCTTCTCTCCTCAGATTTTGAACTAAGAATTTCATCAATTTTACCCTGACCAATGATAGAATAACCATCTTTCCCTAATCCGGTATCCATAAACAATTGATGTATATCTTTAAGACGACAAGATGACTTATTAATAAAATATTCACTTTCTCCTGAGCGATATACACGCCGTGTAATGGTTACTTCAGTATAATCAATGGGTACAATTTTATTAGAATTATCTAATGTAAGAGATACTTCTGCAAAGCCGACCGGCTTTCTAAGCTCTGTTCCCGCAAAAATAACATCCTCCATTTTGCTGCCTCGCAAAATTTTGGCGCTCTGTTCTCCAAGAACCCATCGCACAGCATCAGAGATATTACTTTTTCCACTGCCATTTGGTCCGACTATAGCGGTAATACCTTGTCCGAATTCAACCAGTACTTTATCAGGGAATGACTTGAAACCTTGAATTTCTACTGCTTTTAAATACATACAAAACACCCCGTATCTTTGAACTACTATAATTTTAACATATAATTCTAAAATAGCAATAAA
>JBFWMP010000039.1:0-18759 GCA_050251575.1 Clostridia bacterium | reverse complement strand
ATTTCATCTTCTCCCAGCACCATGGTATACGCTGCGCCTAATTTATCTGCATACTTCATTTGTGCTTTTAGACTTCTCCCCATATAGTCCTTCTCAACACTAATATCCTTTTGTCTTAAGCTGTAGGTCAATGATTGAGCTTTTATTTCTGCCTTTTCCCCAATATTTGCAATAAACAGCTTAATTGGATTCGGCTGTGGAATATCTATTCCCTGTGCCTCCATGGTAATCAACAACCGCTCCAGTCCTAATCCAAATCCAATTCCGGGAGTCTGTTGTCCTCCAAGTTCCTGAATGAGACCATCATATCTTCCGCCTCCACACACTGTTCCTTGTGCTCCGATACTTTTTGATACAAATTCAAACACTGTACGTGTATAATAATCTAAGCCTCTTACTATGTATGGGTCAATATTATATTGTATTTCCATATTATTAAGATAGGACTTAAGGCTCTCAAAATGAGCTCTGCAATCATCACAAATATGGTCCAGTAAAACAGGTGCATCTTTTCCGATGTGCTTGCAATTATCAACCTTACAGTCAAGGATTCTTAGGGGATTTCTTTCATATCTTTCGTTACACGTTGTACATAATTTATTTATATGCTGCTTGAAATACGCCTTTAATATTTCGTTATATTCTTTTCTGCATTCCGGACAACCAATGCTATTGATATTTAGCTCCAAGCCTTTTATCCCTAGCTTATTTAATAATGTCGCTGCCAACGAGATAACCTCTGCATCTGCAGCAGGCTTTTGTGACCCAAATACTTCCGTACCAAATTGATGAAACTCTCTCAATCTTCCTGCTTGAGGCTTTTCATACCTATAACAGGAAATCAGATAGTACATTTTTGTCGGCTGCGGAGCCGCATATAAGCTATTTTCTAAAAAGCTCCTTACTGCTGATGCTGTGCCTTCAGGTCTTAAAGTAATGCTTCGTCTGCCCTTATCTTCAAATGTATACATTTCCTTCTGAACAACATCTGTAGTATCTCCTACACCTCTTTCGAACAACTCAGTATGCTCAAAAACAGGGGTTCTGAGTTCTCTATAGCCAAAACTATCACAAATTTTTCTTATTATGGTTTCGATATAATGCCATTTATATATTTCATTAGGAAGTACATCTTTGGTACCTTTTGGTGCTTTCGTAAGCATTCTACCAGCTCCTTATATTTTACTATACTCACCACTGAGCAATCTTTCTTAGAAATAAAGAATACCTCTCATCCATCATTAGGGACGAAAGGTATAAGTTCGCGGTACCACCCTTGTTGAATGCATCTGCAATATAAACAATCACATTCCACTTTTATCCGTTAACGCCGGCAACGTACATGTCTAATAGCAACTATGCGTTTGACTAATCAACTCCTGAGTGTTATTCAACTGCTTATTCATAAAAGCACTTTCAGTCAAGGTGCCTTCTCCCTGCATGATAGTCCAGCTTACTTCTCTCTATCATCGCTTTAACAATATCAGATATATTTTAACTGTTGTAAATAAAAGTGTCAAGTATGTCTCTCAAAATATGACTAGAATCTAGCTTTTAACTCTCCTGTTTTTTATTAATACCATCAATCCGGCAATTATTAATAATACAGGCCAAAAACTCCGTACTATCTTTAATGTATATCTCCACATTTCTTCATTAATGATACCTCTTGTCGTCATAAAAGCCAGTGAACCAATGAGGAATAGTAATATACAGGAAATAAGCGGTTTGAAACCATAGGTCTTAAATCCTAAAATAAATATTAGCAAAAATGCTATCGAAAGATTCATAAAAATCAGCGGCCATACTTCCGTATTTTTTACATTCTCCATGCCCATCACAAATGTATATGCTCCCACTGCCGGAAGAATGAAGCCAGGGAAAATAAAGTTAGTCTTCCTTTTAACAAAATATACTGTTAAGAATGCTAGGCCTAAGACTATTAATACTAATGATCCAAATAACTCTTCATGTATAATGCGTGTACTATTCAAAAATATCAAACTTCCTAAATAGGATAATATTAAGCCTGCAATAAGAAATCCTGTCTTTTTCTTCGTAAAATAGGCTATTATAAATATAATACCTATACCTAGTACAAACCAATCACCAATATCAATATTATAGTTGTTCAATAAGAATAGAATACCTAAACCTATTAGAATAATACCTGGTACAATACTTCGTTGTCTATTGTTTTCCATGTTCCCCACCCCATTGAGTTTTTTAGTGCTTTATATAATATACTATTCTATTACTCCAAAAGTCTGTACATTATCAAAAATTTTTGTTATATACTATCTTGTTATCAGTCCGTCATCGACTCTTGTTTCTAATGTAAACTCTGCTTTATAGGTTTTGCCATTTCTTACATAAGTAATGATACACTCACTGCCCGAACCACATTTGAACATCTCTTCCCTAAGCTGCATCATTGTATTTACCTCTACGCCACCTAAATGAGTAATCATGTCTCCTTTCCTTATACCAGCTTTATATACTGGACTGTCAGGATCTATATCAGTTACATATACACAAGAAATATCCATATCCTGTGTAACATACTTGGCTACAACTTCATCATATCCAAAGACACCCATATATGGTGTGGCGTATCTTCCTTTTTCAATAAAGCTGCTAATTACCGGTTTTGTTATATTAATAGGAATTGCAAACCCCATTCCTTCTGCACTGGTTACCTTAATGGTATTGATTCCAATTACTTCACCTCTCGAATTAATAAGCGGACCGCCACTGTTACCCGGATTGATAGATGCATCTGTCTGTATCAGATCTTCCATATAGTTCTCTTTGCCGTCTGTACTAACACTAATCGTCCTATTAATTGCACTTATAATACCCGCTGTAACGGTTCTTTGAAATTGTAAACCCAACGGATTTCCAATGGCAACAGCTGTCTCACCAACTCTCAGCCGATGTGCATCGCCAAGTGCTGCTACCTGTAATCCGGTAGCCTTAATTTTAATAACTGCCAAATCCAAGGTAGGATCTGACCACTCGCTTGTAGCATGAATAGTTTTTCCATTAGCAAGCGTAACAACGATGTTGCTGGGATTACTTCCGACAACGTGATGATTCGTAAGTATATACCCGTCTTCTGATACGATTACCCCCGAACCCACACTCCATGCTTGTTGCTGACTGGAATGGAATAATGAACCTTCATCTACTACAGCAGTAGAAATACCTACTACAGAAGGAATAACCTTGCTAGCTACTTCAGTTACATCAAGCTCTCCATTTCTATCCTCAGGCAGTGTTTGATCTATTGGCTGAGCCTGAACAATATTTTGAAATTCAGACAATTGTATGCCTGATATATTCTCACCTTGTTTCTCTTCAGGTATATTGTTTCTTCCCATATAGTAAGGAATAAAAATCATTAACAAAAAACTCGTCAGCAATGAAGATGTCACTGCAATTGATATTTTTCTCCATCGGCTTACACTATCATTTTGTTCATTCATACCTATCACCTTTTTCTAAAATTATAGTATCATCTTTTTAGTGTTTCACCTTCTATTCTTCCTATACTATAACTCTATAAAAAAACTTAAGATATGCTTCTTTTCTTCTTCTTTGCTTCTATTTACTTTTTTATTAATCTTATATTATAATAGCATCATGTCTTAATCATACTTATGTAAATAATTATAACTGAGGTGTTTTAAATGAATAGACAATTAAAAGCTGACTTAGTACTTCTTGCAATTACCTTTGTATGGGGATCTACTTTTGTTTTAATGAAAAATGCATTAAGTGATATTCCTACATTAAAATTTATGGCATTAAGATTTTCTGTTGCATTTATAAGTCTTATTATTCTTTTCAACAAAAGATTATTAAAGATAAATAGACGTTCATTGTTATACAGCTTTATCATGGGAATCCTGCTGTATGGAGGTTTAACTCTGCAAGCAGCGGGTCTAAACTATACTACTGCCTCAAAATCCGCATTTATTACAGGATTATCAGTAGTTCTTGTCCCTGTCCTATCAGCAATAATACTAAGAAAAATGCCGAAAACCTCTGCTGTCATTGGTGTTGGATTAGCCTTTACAGGAATGATCATGCTTACTTCTGATGCTTCTTTATCATTTAACTTCGGTGATCTCCTGACATTATTGGCAGCTTTCTGTTTTGCATTAGAGATTATCTTTATTGATAAATTCACTAATATAGAGGATCCCGTCATTCTTGGAGTACTTCAGGTCGGCTTTGCCGCACTTTTTAGCACAGCTATTGCACTTATTATCAAAAGCCCTGCTATCGTATACTCAGAAAATGTGATACTCGCCATTTTGATTACTGCTATTCCTGCAACAGCCCTGGCACTGGTAGCGCAATCTGTAGTGCAGAAATTCACTTCTCCAACTCATACCGCATTGGTATTTGCAGCTGAGCCAGTTTTCGGGGCATTATTTGCTTCTCTTATTCCTAATACACTGGGAATAAGAGAACTTCTTCCTATACAAGGAATATTGGGATGCGGACTAATACTGTTTGGAATGTTAATTGCAGAGTTGAGCATAGATAGATTGAAGATTGCGTTAAAAAAGTGGATATGAAGTCATTTTAAGCATAGCAAGAATCTTACTGCTGTATTTTAGATCCTTGCTATGCTTAGGATGACAATGCAAGCTGACTATTAACATAAACAATATATCTAGAAGTTATAAGAAAATATAATAAAATATTATTATATTTAGAATAAGTATTGTCGGGATTCCTGCTGTAAATGTAAGATGTTTTGTTTTATGCCTAAATAAATGCATTCCAGCTAGTATTCCAATTGCTCCACCTGCTAATGCTATGATGAAGAATGTACTTTCTTTTATTCTCCACTGATTTTTCTTTGCCTTTCTCTTATCAGCCCACATTAAATACAAAGCAAAAATATTAATGATTATCAAATATGTGATGAGTATATTATTCCACATAATTCTTCAATATTCCTAATCCTTCAATAACAACTTCCACGCAATCTCCTGACTTCATAGGTCCTATACCGGAGGGTGTACCTGTCGTCACAATATCTCCGGGCAGCAGCGTCATGATTTGTGAGATAAAGCTGATTAATTCTTCAACGGTCCAAATAAAGTTAGATGTATGGGAGTGTTGTTTTTCTTGACCATTAAGAACTAGTTTTATATCCACATTGTTAGGATCTATCTCATCTGTAATCCATGGACCTACAGGTCCAAAAGTATCAAAAGATTTTGCACGGGTCCATTGAACATCTTTCTTTTGCAAGTCCCGCGCAGTAACATCATTAAAACAAGTATACCCGAGTATGTATTGATTTGCTTCCTCCACAGTAACATTTTTGGCTGTTTTCTTGATTACTGCAGCGATTTCAGCTTCATAATCTACCCTCTCAGATGTTGGTGGAAGAATGATCTTTTCGTAAGGATTTATTACGCAAGTTGCTGGCTTTATAAATAGCTTTGCTACTTCAGGTATGGCTTCACCCATCTCTTTTGCATGATCTCTATAATTCAATCCTACCGCAACAATCTTTGAAGGAATGCTTGGAGCAAGAAGAACTATCTCGCCTAATTCATATTGAATATGAGTTTTCTTATACTCTCCAAACAAATCTCCCTCTAACTTAATGACTTTATCCCTCTCTAACAAGCCATAAGAAATTTCGTTATCCTTGTTGAATCTTACATATTTCATTGAAATCCTCCCTAATATTTTCAAACTAACTTACTTAATCTACTCACTAATTATATTATCAATTACTTCCCAAATTTCCTCTTTTCCCTGTCCAGTTTCTGCAGAAAAAGAAACAATATCATCATGTGCTGTAAGCTGTAAAGCCTCTTGAATGGTTTTCAAATTTTCCTGTTTTTCTTTATTTGAAAGCTTATCCCATTTTGTAGCTACTACTAACACATGACGTTTGAAGTGTTTTATCCACTCGAACATCATTTTATCATCCTCTGTAGGATTATGACGACTGTCAACCAGTAATATAACCTCCATCAACTCCTGGCGGCTGCTTAAATACTCTTCTATCATCTTTGCCCATTTCTGCTTTTCTACTTTTGACACCTTCGCATATCCATACCCAGGCAAATCAACAAAATAGAGCTTATCCTCAACATTATAAAAATTAATCGTACTAGTTTTTCCAGGTTTAGAACTGATTCGCGCAAGAGCTTTTCTGTTTACTAACTTATTAATAAGAGATGACTTCCCTACATTTGATCTTCCTACAAAGGCTATTTCAGGCTTATTATCACTTGGATATTGAGCAGGACCCACTGCAGAAATAGTTATACTAACATTATTTACATTCATGAAACATTCTCCTCCTTAAACATGACCCTATATCTTATTATTCCTTATACCAGTCTCCAATATCACTGATTGGTAATAATTATTAATGCTTATTATATTATAATAATGCTATCTATTCAACCTAGGTGTAACACATTTCACCCTTACGGCACATTAGAAACCATGATGTCGTAAGGGCAGATTCTATATCTGCTCTTGTTGTTGATTTACAGCATTTCAGGCAGATATGCAATCTGCCCCTACAATTAGGTTATCAACAGAAACTTTGTGCAAGTTACTTTCTAAGAAAAAAAGCAGCAAAGCTGCTCTAGCTTTACTGCTCTATAATAGGTACGTTCACATCTATTTCTGTTGATACATGTTCTAATGGTGTATTTGGAAGCTGCTCTCCCTCCTGCCTTTCTTGTTCATATATGCCCTTCTTTTTCTTTTTTGAACTTAAGGCAGTCTTCAAAACTATATCCATGTTTTCAGCTAAGACGAATTTCATCTTCTTTCTTACGTTGTCCGGAATGTCTTCTAAATCTTTTTTATTATCTTGTGGAACTATGATAGTAAAAATACCTGATCTATAAGCAGCAAGCACTTTTTCCTTGAGTCCGCCAATTGGCAATACCCTTCCCCTTAAAGTGATTTCACCTGTCATGGCCACATCTTTTCTTACAGGTATTCCTGATAATGCAGAGACCAGTGCTGTCGCCATCGTAATACCTGCAGAGGGACCATCTTTCGGTGTTGCACCTTCCGGAACATGAATATGCAGATCCAGCTTTTTATGAAAATCTTTATTAATTCCGAAGTCCTCCACCCTTGAACGAATATAGCTGATAGCAGCCCGTGCAGATTCTTTCATCACATCTCCCAAAGAACCTGTTAACTCAATCTTTCCACTACCGTCCATCACATTTACCTCAATAGATAGAGTATCTCCACCTACCGGAGTCCAAGCCAAGCCTGTGACGATTCCAACCTCATCTTTTTCCTTTGCCATATCATAGCGGAACTTTCTAATCCCTAAATATTTTTCAAGATTTTTGCTGTTAATCGTGATTGACTTTTGTTCATTGGTTATTAAAACTCTGGTAGCCTTTCTGCATACATTGGCGATTTCTCTTTCCAAATTTCTGACTCCAGCTTCCCTGGTATAGTAGTTAATAATATCTCTAATCGCTTTTTCATCAATTTTGAGAGTCGTCTTTTTTAACCCATGGGCTTCCATCTGCTTCGGCAGTAAATATTTTATAGCAATATTTATTTTTTCTTCTTCCGTATAACCTGAAATATGCAATACTTCCATCCTATCCAGCAGCGGTCTTGGGATTGTATCAAGATTATTTGCTGTAGTTAAGAATAAAATATCCGACAAGTTAAAAGGAACCTCCAAATAATGATCTCTAAAAGAGTAATTCTGTTCTGCATCAAGTACCTCCAGCATAGCAGATGCAGGATCACCCCTGAAATCATTGCTCATTTTATCTATTTCATCAAGTAGAATAAGTGCATTCTTTGAACCTGCCTGTTTTAATGCATTGATAATCCTACCGGGCATTGAGCCCACATAAGTTCTTCTATGCCCTCTGATTTCAGCTTCATCCCTTACGCCGCCAAGCGACATTCTGACATATTTTCTGTTGAGGGCTTTCGCAACGGACTTTGCAATAGACGTTTTCCCAACTCCCGGAGGACCTACCAAACATAAAATTGGTCCCTTGATTCTTTTTGCCAGATTCCTTACTGCCAAATATTCAAGAACCCTGTCCTTAACCTTCTCAAGTCCATAGTGGTCAGCCTCTAAAATTTCCTCTGCATTCTTTATATCAAAACTTTCTTCTGTGGCTATATTCCACGGAAGATCAAGAATCCAATCTAAATAATTTCGAACAACTGAACCTTCTGCTGATCCTGAAGGCATTTTGAGCAGCCTGTCCAATTCCTTAGCAACTTTCTTCTCTACCTCTTGGGGAAGCTTTGCCTTTTCTATCTTAATTTTATATTCTTCGACCTCTGCAGCAATTCCATCCCTATCTCCAAGTTCAACCTGAATTGCTTTCAACTGCTCTCTGAGATAGTACTCACGCTGATTCTTATCCATCTGCTTTTTAACTTTTGCATTGATATTCTTTTCTACCTCTAGTATTTCAATTTCTTTACTAAGTATTAAAATCAGCTGCTCTAATCGAACTCTAGGATCAAACTGACTTAATATCTTTTGCTTATCTTCCTGTTTTAATATAATATTTGCAGCGATTACATCTGCTAACTGACCAGGGTCTTCAATTGCCATTACTGACACCATTGTTTCAGGAGAAATCTTATTGCTCAATTGAAAATATTCTTCAAATACACTATGAATCTTACGTTTCATTGCTTCTATTTCCACTTTTTCAATTTGAGGCTCCAAAGTAATTTTTTCTGTTACTTCACCCATTATAAACGGCTCTGTCTGAATTATTTCAGTGATTTCAGCCCTGCTCACACCTTCTACCAATACTCTAATGGTATCACCAGGCAGCTTTAGTAACTGTTTAATTCTTGAAATAGTACCAGCATTAAAAATGTCTTCTTCTTGCGGATCATCCGTTTGCATATCCTTTTGAGTTACCAAAAAAATCAGCTGGTTATTAACCATCGCTTCTTCCAACGCTTTAATTGATTTCATTCTACCGACATCAAAATGCAGAATCATATATGGGAATACCGTTAAACCTCGAAGTGGGAGCAATGGCAATACCTGTTTTTTTACAACCTTCTTGCCTTCTGCCATTATATCAACTCCTTAAATATATACCTTAACTTGTACTTAAAAATCCGACTTCCATCCATTATAACTTTACGTTATTTTTTTTTCAATACTTTTATTTGGTATAATAGATAGAAGTTTGTCAATTAATAGTAAAGTCTTAGTTTATTTCCTGTTTATTATAAACTAGATGCAGTAAGTATATTCACCGCTTCTACTTGACTTTGGATAGAAACTCCCTTTTCCTGCTGTAATCCGAAAACAATATCCATTACTTCATGGATATCTTCTACAGGAATCACTTTAATGTCCATTGATTCAAACAGCTCCTGCCAATTTTCTTTTGGAATCAGCACCTTGGTAACACCTGCCTGTTTTGCCGCTTCTACTTTAGCTACTACGCCTCCTACCGGCTTCACCTTTCCTCTTATAGAAATTTCACCTGTCATCGCCAATGTACCCTCTAAGGGCATCCCTTTAATAGCCGAATACACGGCTGTCGTGATTGCTATACCGGCAGAAGGTCCATCGATAGGCGTGCCACCTGGGAAGTTAAGGTGAATATTATAGTCAGCAGGATCTTCATGAAAAAATTTTTTGATAACTGTAAGCATATTTTGTACAGATGCTCTTGCAGTACTATTCCTTTTTAACTTTTGTCCTCTTCCATTCATCTCTTCCTCTTCAATAATACCTGTAACAGTAACTGTACCTTTCCCTTTCTCACAAGGAACAGCAGATACCTCAATATCTATTAACATTCCTTGATTTCTTCCGTAAACAGCTAATCCATTGATACATCCAATCTGTTTATCTAAACTTGCCTTCTTTTCAAGTCTTGGGCTATATTGTCCAAATTCAATAACCCACTCAACTTCTTTTGTTGAGATAACACCCTTCCCTTCAATTAATGCGACACCCCCGGCAATCTGTATGATATTAACTGCATCACGTCCATTCGCTGCATATTTTGCAATAAGATGTTCTACACCGGCTTCCATCGATAAATTCCCCTTTTGTGCTGCATTTCTTGCTATCTTAGAAACTTCATCAGCCATCAAAGGCCGGAAGAATATTTCTACGCATCTAGATCTCAATGCAGAAGGTATATCCTCCGGTGTCCTGGTCGTTGCACCCACCAATCTAAAATCTGCAGGGAGTCCTTTTTCAAATATTTCATGAATATGTAACGGAATATGTTGATCTTCAGAGCTATAATAAGCACTCTCTAAAAACACCTTTCTGTCCTCAAGCACTTTTAAAAGCTTGTTCATCTGAATGGGATGAAGTTCGCCAATCTCATCAATAAATAATACTCCTCCATGGGCCTTCGTAACTGCTCCTGGCTTTGGCTGAGGTATTCCTGCCTGACCATACGCTCCTGCTCCTTGATAAATAGGATCGTGCACTGAGCCTATTAATGGGTCTGCAATACCCCGTTCATCAAACCTTAAAGTAGTAGCATCCATTTCTATGAATTTTGAATCTTGGCTAAATGGAGAAATATCCATTTTTTGGGCTTCTTCTAAAACAACTCTCGCTGCTGCTGTCTTCCCTATTCCCGGTGGTCCATAAATAATAACATGTTGTGGATTAGGGCCACATAGAGCTGCCTTTAATGCTCTCAATCCCTGCTGCTGACCTACTATTTCATTAAATGTAGAAGGTCTTGTCTTTTCAGATAAAGGTTCTGTTAATTTAATTTCACGTAACTTTCTTAACTTTTCCATCTCTTTCTTAGATTCTTTTTCCACGGCATTTTTATTGCCTTGCTGGGATCTTAATAAATTTAGAAAGTAAATTCCTATAATAATAGTAAAGAAAAATTGTATTATTAGAATGGTGCTGTTAAACAAAGCGACTCCTCCTCATTTTCTCCTACAAAAGGATGGCATATTTATCTATTTCTTTTATCTATTATTTGTCCCAGCATTTTTTTTTATCCTGTAAACATAAACCAATTTCTTCGTGACAAGGGGACGGGGTTACTGACGCAAATTTGCGTCAGTAACCCCGTCCCCTTGTCACGAAACCGCCTGAAAAGAGCCGGTGCATATGCACTGGCTCTTTTCTAATTTAACTTATGATACTGATTCTCTTTTTACTCTTGACTTTCTTGCGGAAGTCTTTTTTAGTTGCTTTTTATTCTCATTAAGAATAAGTTCCGGTGGCTTTTTATCTGTGATACAGTCTGCATGAATAATACACTTCTCGATATTCTTCTCAGATGGAATATCAAACATCACTTCAAGCATAATATCCTCTATAATGGCTCTTAGTCCACGCGCCCCTGTATTTCTTTCAATCGCTTTAGCTGCAATAGCTTCTAAAGCTTCACTATCAAATTCCAGTAATACATCATCCATCTCGAATAACTTTTGATACTGCTTAACAAGTGCATTTTTTGGCTCCATAAGAATCTGAACGAGTGCATTCTTATCAAGCGAATTTAAAGTTACTATTACTGGAAGTCTTCCTACAAATTCCGGAATCAGCCCAAATTTTAATAAATCCTGCGGAAGAATACTTTGGAGTATTTCTCCTACATCCTTTTGCTTTTGGCTTTCTATCTCAGCGCCAAAACCCATAGATTTTTTGCCCACTCTAGTTTGTATGATTTTATCAATCCCATCAAAAGCGCCACCACAAACAAATAATATATTTGTAGTATCGATTTGAATAAATTCTTGATGTGGGTGTTTTCTTCCGCCTTGTGGAGGTACAGATGCTACTGTGCCTTCCAAAATCTTCAGCAAGGCTTGTTGAACTCCTTCCCCACTAACATCACGCGTAATAGATGGATTCTCGGATTTTCTCGCTATTTTATCAATCTCATCAATATATATGATACCTTTTTCAGCTTGCTCAATATCATAATCAGCTGCTTGTATTAACTTAAGCAGAATATTTTCAACATCCTCCCCAACATATCCAGCCTCCGTTAATGATGTAGCATCTGCAATTGCAAAAGGCACATTTAAAATCCTTGCTAATGTTTGAGCAAGTAAAGTCTTACCGGAACCGGTAGGTCCAAGCATAACTATATTGCTTTTTTGCAGTTCAACTTCTCCAGCCTTGACATCGGTATTAATCCTTTTGTAATGATTATATACTGCAACAGCAAGATTTTTCTTCGCTTGCTCCTGTCCTATTACATATTGATCAAGAATCGATTTGATTTCTACTGGCTTAGGGATATCACTTAATCCAACATCAACCTTAGCTTCTTCAAATTCTTCCTCAATAATTTCAGAACATAATTCTATACATTCATCACAAATATATACACCGGGACCCGCGACTAGTCTTTTTACCTGATCCTGAGTCTTGCCGCAAAAAGAGCATTTTAGCTGCTTCTTTTCGTCATATCTTGACATATATACACCTCTTATCTCAGGCAGCACTATCTACCTTTTTGAAATCACCTGATCAACTATTCCATACGCTTTTGCATCTTCTGCTGACATGAAAAAGTCTCTATCTGTATCTTTCTCTATCTTTTCTAATGGTTGCCCTGTACGTTCACTCAGAATATCATTAATTCTCTTCTTTATCCTCAATATTTGCTCAGCATGAATCATAATATCCGTTGCTTGACCTCTAGCGCCACCCAATGGCTGATGTATCATTATCTCACTGTTAGGCAATGCAATTCTCTTTCCTTTGGCACCTGCTGCCAATAAGAAAGCACCCATGCTAGCAGCCATTCCCATACAAATAGTAGATACATCCGGCTTTATATACTGCATCGTATCATAAATTGCAAATCCCGAAGCTACAGATCCCCCAGGACTATTGATATACAAATTAATATCTTTATCCGGGTCTTCAGCTTCTAAAAACAACAGCTGTGCAACAACCAAGCTAGCTGTCACGTCGTTTACTTCCTCTCCAAGGAAAATGATTCTTTCTTTGAGAAGACGGGAATAAATATCGTAAGATCTTTCACCTCTATTGGTTTGTTCAACCACGATTGGAACTAAACTCATTTCTGTCACTCCTCTTGTAAGCAAATCTTAGTGTAATTAAGCCACGTTAGCATTTTCTACTAACATGTCGATTGTTTTTCCAATCACCAAATCATCTTTAATGGATTGGATATCTTCAGACTTTAACATTTTTTTAAGCTTATCAATTTCCATCTTGTAATTATCTGCCAGCTTAACAAGCTCCTGTTCTAACTCATCATCAGAAACTTCAATAGCTTCCACTTGCCCAATTTTTTCAAGAACCAATGAAGTCTTTACTTGTTTCTCTGCTTGTTCCTTGAACTGTTCTCTAAATTGTTCCATGTTAAAACCAGTTAATTCAAGATACTTATCGAGTTCAAGACCTTGACCTCTCAATCTCATGTCAAAATCTCTTGCCATACTATCAATCCGATTTTCAATCATTACCTGCGGAATATCCACACTAACTCCTTCTATAACCTTATCAATGACTGCATCTTCCATCTCATGTTTTGCTTTATGCTCATTTTCTTCAGTTAAACGTTTTTTAATATCTTCCTTTAGTTCATCAAGAGTATTAAATTCACTGACATCTTTTACAAACTCATCATCAATTTCCGGAAGTTCTTTAAATTTAATCTGGTTTATCTTCACCTTAAACAATGCCGGCTTACCTGCTAATTCATCAGCATGATATTCTTCCGGGAAGGTAACATTTACATCAATTTCTTCTCCTGTATTTTTACCTATTAGTTGTTCTTCAAATCCAGGGATAAACTGTCCTGAACCAATCTCTAAATTAAAGTTTGAACCTTTACCTCCTTCAAAAGGTTCATTGTCAACAAACCCTTCAAAATCAATAATAGTCAAATCTCCTTGCTGTACTGCCCTATCCTCGATAGTGACTAACCGGGAGTTTTTTTCCTGCATTTTTTTTAGTTCTTCATTGATATTGTCTTCTGTTACATTATACTCAATTTGATTTACTTCTATACCTTTATAGGCTCCAAGCTCTATCTCAGGCTTCACTGCCACTTTAGCAGTAAAAACAAAATTTTGTCCTTCTCCGATTTGCTTGATATCTATTTCAGGACGATCCACTGGGTCAATTTTTGTTTCTTCTACTGCTTTATCATATGCTTCTGGGCATACAATGTTTATCGCATCTTCGTAAAAAACTCCTTCGCCATAATATTTCTCAATAATTTTTTTAGGAGCTTTACCTTTTCTAAATCCGGGAATGTTGTATTTCTTTACATTCTTTATGTAAGCTTTCTGCATTCCTTCTTCAAATTGGTCTACACTAACTTCAATCTCCAACTGTACAATATTTTTTTCTACTTGCTCTACTTTCACACTCATTTACTTTATAGTCCTCCTTAGTTATTTTCTCATCTATATTATTAAAATCATCCAAAAGGATGAAAATTGCATTATTAGAATACTAACCTGTTCATTATACCATAATGAATATTAGATTTCCAATATCTCATTAAAAAAAACATATTTACTCCTATCACTTATTCTCTCAACTTTAACGGTTTGAAATTTAAATAATCACAAGCAACAAGGTAAAACATAATCCCTTCATACTCTCCTATCAATGCATTTTTTTGAGAATCCCCATGCAAATGTCCATAGATACAAGTTTTTATATTGTATTTTTTAAGTATGTCAACGAAACCCGAATTCATATCTTGATTTCTATTTACCGGCGGATAATGTAACGCTACGATAATCTCTCGGGGATTCTTTTTAATCCCTTCACGTATAGACAATTCTAACCGTTGCAGCTCTCTTGTGTATATTTTTTCATCTTCAATAGAAAAATCATCAAGACATGGACAACTCCAGCCCCTGGTACCGCAAATAACGATATCCTGATATTGTATACTATTATTATGCAGAAAAAATATTTTATCAAAGTGATTCTCTTTTAAATAAATATCCAGTTTGTTTGCGGTAGTCCACCAATAATCATGATTACCTTTAGATATTATCTTTATACCCGGTAAGGTGTTAATATAATCAAAGTCTTTGTATATTTGTTCAAGATAAGTTGCCCATGATACATCCCCTGGAATCAAGATATAATCTTCGTCACGGACTATTTCCAACCAGTTTTCTTTGATTTTCCACATATAATCATCCCATCGGTTTCCAAAAACATCCATAGGTTTATTAATACTTAATGCTAAATGTAAATCAGATATTGCATATAAAGCCATATTCTGCCCCTTATATATAAGTTAATATTCAATGAAAGATTATATATTATTATATACAAAAAAGAAAGACTAAATTTATATAAATTATATGACATTTTTTTGAGTACATATTAGTCATTATTCTTGAAACAATAATAATGAAAGGAGTGATCTTAATGCAATCAAGAATCGAAAAACAAAACCAACCTTTAAGCGGAGTAAAATGTGTTGTAAATAGCTGCCACTATTATGGAAATGGTGATCACTGTATGGCAGCTGCAATAGAAGTTCAACCTCGCAATGCCGTTGATACACAGGAAACAGATTGCGCTACTTTTAAGCCGGAACATTAATATCGACACAAAAAAACTGACCTAAATCAATAGGTCAGTTTTCTATTATATTACTTATTTGCCAGACCAATCACATTATTTACCACTTTTGTCATTTCTTCTTTTTCACATTTTGTGAAATGTATTATTTCTTTATCTTTTAATTGCGACAAAGATTTAGGTATTCTTAAGCCACTTTTTTCTGCAAGCATCTCCAGTAGTTCAAACTCATCTTTACTTTTCAACTCTTCTTCGTCAATAAAAGCAGACAACACATTATAACTAAATTTAAATGGGCTCGCAGTAGAAGCAATGATTGTTTTTGTTTGGTCAGCTGTTTCTGCAACATACTGATCATATACATTCTTACCGACTGCCGTATGAGTATCTATTACATAACTATATTCTGCTTCTACTTCTTTGATAGTTTTAAATGTCTCTTTATCATCACAAAAACCAGCCCAAAACAATTCCTTTATCTTTGCCTTGGTTACATCATGTACTTCATACCTGCCAACTTCATTTAAATCATGCATATATTGTCTTATTCTAGCATCATCATTTCCTGATATATCAAACAGCAATCGTTCTAAATTGCTGGAAACCAATATATCCATGGAAGGAGACGTCGTAGTTTTAAATATCCGATTTCTATCATAAATACCTGTGCTAATAAACTCAGTCAATACATTGTTTTCATTAGAAGCACAAATCATCTTATTAATCGGCAGACCCATGTCTCTTGCATAATAAGCAGCTAAGATATTTCCAAAGTTACCTGTTGGCACAACAATATTAACTTTTTCTCCAAGTTTAAGCTCTTCACTTTTAATCAAATCTGCATATGCTGAAAAATAATATATAATCTGAGGTACTAATCTCCCCCAATTGATTGAGTTTGCAGAGGATAGTGAAAAATGATACTGATTTAACAATGTCTGATAATCATTATCTGTAAAAATCATTTTTACGCCATTTTGAGCATCATCAAAATTCCCCTCAACTGCAGCTACACCTACATTATTACCTTCTTGTGTAATCATTTGAAGCTTTTGTATTTCACTTACTCCATTATCAGGATAAAATACAATGATCCTAGTACCCGCAACATCTTTAAATCCTTCTAGAGCTGCTTTCCCGGTGTCCCCGGAGGTAGCAACCAATATCACTATTTCTTTATCTTCACCCGTCTTTGCAATAGACTTTGTTAATAAATGAGGCAAAATCTGAAGTGCCATATCCTTAAAAGCACAAGTTGGCCCATGCCACAATTCAAGAAAATAGGTTTGATTATTCAACTTATAGACCGGTGCAATATTATCTGTCTCAAACTTTTCCTTACTATATGCTTTATCAACACATTCTTTGATCTCATCAATCGTAAAATCTGTTAAAAATGTTTTTAATATTTCAATCGCTCTAGAATTATAATTCATAGTTGAAAACTTCTCAAAAATATCATTTGATAGTTTTGGCTTATTCTGTGGAACGAATAAGCCACCATCGGGGGATATCCCTAGTTTTATTGCTTGTGCAGATTTGACAAGCATATTTTTATCCCTGGTGCTCTGATACAACATAAACGAACCTCCAACAAAAGATATAATTTATATTTGCTATCCTAATAGTAATACAAATAATATTACTTGTAAAGTAAAAAAGTGCAGAAACGCAGAGACGGTCCTAAACCACTGAAAATCCAAGTAAACATCTGCATTATCAGTAGTCTTGAACCGTCCTTACTTTCCTTTAAACTACATATATTGTCTAATAAATTCAGGAGCTACTTTAGAATCTCCTGTAATAGTCATTATAAAAGAAATATTAAATTTTTCTGCAGCTTTTTGGATATTGCTAAGAAATACTTCGAAAAATTCCATTTTATCATCAATAATTTCAAAAATCCCGTCTATATAAATCTCGGATACATCAAAATTTGCAGAAATAATGCCACAGACAAACCCATGGAATACATAAAAATCATTGATTTCAAATTCAGAAGTGTCTACAAACCTGATTTGATGACTAAGCTCATAAATGTGATGATTATTATTGTCTATAAAAACTACATCGCCCTTATCTTCTCTTGCTGAGGTATTTGCCATATCTATCAGCCTTTTTGTCTTGCCTGTGCCTTTTTTATCCATAATAACCTTTATCACTTTGCATTCCTCCTTTAAAAATTAGGGTGATACTTTAAAGATACACTATCTAGCAAATTATTTCAATAACTTAGATGGATTTTGTATAATATTTGTAATATTCATCCTAATTTTTATCAATCCAAAGCCTGTTTCTATTTTATCAGAAAAAGCTCTTTGTTCCACTATTAAATCATCCCATATTATCTTCCAAGCCTTTTTTCAAGCATCTCTTTTTCCTTTTCATATCCCGGCTTTCCAAGCAAAGCGAACATATTCCTTTTATACGCCTCTACACCCGGTTGATTGAATGGATTTACACCAAGTAAATATCCACTGATGCCACAAGCCTTCTCAAAAAAGTATACCATATTACCGAAATAGTACTCATCCAGCTTTGGAATATTGACTATCAAGTTCGGTACTTTTCCATCTGTATGAGCAAGCAATGTGCCTTCAAAAGCTTTTTTATTAACAAAACTCATTGTCTTTCCTGCTAAAAAATTCAGCCCATCTATGTCTTCCTTTTCTTCTATCAGTGTAATTTGTTTCTTAGCACTATCAACATTGATAATTGTTTCAAAAATGTTCCTTAATCCTTCTTGAATATATTGTCCCATAGAATGAAGATCTGTTGAAAAATCAACTGCTGCAGGCAAAATTCCTTTATTATCTTTTCCTTCACTTTCGCCGTGAAGCTGTTTCCACCATTCAGAGAAATAGTGCAGGGCCGGTTCATAATTTACTAGTAATTCTGTAGTTTTGCCTTTTCTATATAATATATTTCTAACAACAGCATATTTATAACAATCATTTTCCGTCAAAGAACTCTGTGCATAGAGATTGCAAGCATCTAATGCTCCCAGCATCATGGCGTCAATATCAGCACCACTAACAGCAATAGGCAGCAAGCCAACAGCAGTTAAAACCGAGTATCTTCCTCCAATGTCATCAGGAATAACAAACGTTTCATAGCCTTCTTCATCTGCCAGATTTTTTAGTGCTCCCTTTTCTTTGTCGGTAGTAGCATATATTCTCTTTCTGGCACCTTCTTTTCCA
>JBFWMP010000038.1:0-19497 GCA_050251575.1 Clostridia bacterium | reverse complement strand
ACTTTTCTATATTCTCTTGCACGATAGCATTTTCATACATATTACAGTTCATGGCAGGAGCAAAAATCACCGGACATTTTGCTGCCATCACAGTAGTAGAAAGCATATCATCAGCGATACCGTTTGCCATCTTACCAATCATATTGGCGGTTGCAGGAACAATAACAAATAGGTCTGCCTTCTGTGCAAGAGCAATATGTTCGATCTCCCATGTACGAGGCCTTTCAAACATATCTGTTACTACCATGTTTTGCGAAAGTGCTTGTAATGTTAAAGGTTGTATAAATTCACATGCTGAATGAGTCATAATCACATGAACTTCAGCATTCAATTTTTTTAACTTACTGATAACATCTGCAGCTTTATATGCGGCAATTCCTCCACAGACGCCGATTACAACTACCTTTCCCTTTAACACGATTATCCTCCATTCATCTACGCATCAGACAGTTATTTCACTCATTACTCTAATGTATCCTTGATTTTTCTATAGGTTACCTTACCCTCTGCGATCTCGTTTACAGCAACAGTAACCGGTTTATCCGAGTTGCATTTTACCAAACTCGGCGCTCCCTGAGCAATATCCCTCGCCCTTTTTGCAGTTTCGACTACTAATGTATATCGGCTATCAACATTTTCCATTAACTTATTTATAGATGGATATATCATATATCGCACACCTCTTTTATAATCTCTGTATTTCTTTCAATTCTGCATTTTTCAGCAGTTATTATCGATTCCAGCTTTCTTACCGCATCATCCACAGTATCATTTACTATAATATAATTATACTTATTAATATGAGTAAACTCCAAACGTGCAGTATTTAATCTCTCATTAATGATTTCCTGCTTTTCTGTAGCGCGGTTAGTAATTCTTTTTTTCAGCTCTTCCATTGACGGTGGAAGTACAAAGATATAAACACCTTCCGGATACTTGCTTCTCACCTTAAGAGCTCCCTGCACTTCAATCTCAAGAATGACATCTTTACCTGCCTCCAGCATTTGATCTACACTCTGCTTAGGCGTACCATAATAATTATTGCAGAAAGCTGCCCACTCCAATATCTCATCTTTGGCAATCATTTCTTTAAATTGTTCTTCTGTTTTAAAAAAATAACTAACTCCTTCTGCCTCCCCTGCTCTCGGTGCCCGTGTAGTTGCAGATACTGAAAGAAATACATTCGCATTTCTCTCAACAAGGGTTTTACATATCGTACCTTTTCCGGCACCGGAAGGACCGGATACGATGATTAGAAGACCCCTATTCCTCATCCTCAATTCCCTCATCTTCTACAGGAGTTGTATCCTTAGCAGTCAGCCTATGCGCAACTGTTTCAGGCTGAACCGCAGATAATATGATATGATCACTATCTGTGATAATCACAGCTCTTGTCCTTCTTCCATAGGTTGCGTCTATCAGCATTCCTCTGTCTCTTGCTTCCTGAATAATTCTTTTTATCGGAGCTGATTCCGGGCTCACAATAGCGACAAGACGATTCGCCGACACAATATTACCGAAACCGATATTTATCAACTTCATTATTTGTTCCTCCTAATTATTATTGTATTCATTATATGATTCTTGACACAAAATGCTGAATTTATGACCTCTTACTCAAGATTTTGCACTTGTTCTCTAAGCTTTTCAATTTCAGCTTTTATTTCAACTACCCGTTTAGAAATATATAACTCATTCGCCTTTGAGCCTATCGTATTAATTTCACGATTCATCTCCTGAATGAGAAAGTCTAACTTCCTTCCCACTGCCTGACCGCCAGTGAGTATTTCTTTTAATTCTATTAAATGACTTTTAAGCCTCACAATTTCCTCAGTAATACTTGTCCTGTCTGCAAATATGGCTACTTCTGTTAACAATCTGTTTTCATCAACCGGAACATTCTTTAGATAGTCTTCGATTCGTTGTCTGATTTTTTCCCTGTATTCTTCAACAACTTGAGGTGAACGCACTTCAATTTCATCTAACTGATGTGCAATAAAAGCCCCTCTTTCTATCAAGTCGTCAGCCAAACGCAAACCTTCCCGTTCCCTCATCGCAATAAAATCTTCTACAGCAGGTGCTAGTGCATCTTTCACAAGTTCCCACAATTTATCCTGATCCTCTTCTTTTCGTTCCAGCTTAAGTACATCATTAAACCTTGCAATATCCGACACATTGATATCATCATGCAGATCAAAAGTATCTTTCAACTGCTTGAGTGCCTGAATGTAGCTGCCTGCAAGTGCTGCATTCAAAGATACCAGTCTATCTTCCGCTTCGCGTGACTCAATGCTTACGTATACGTCCACTTTTCCCCTTGAAACATAGCTTTGCAGATATTCACGTATTTTATCCTCTAAAAAATTGTAATACCTTGAAACGTGAATAGAAAAATCTGTATACCTATGATTGACTGACTTAATCTCTATTACGATTTCTTTGGTGTTGTCCACCGCCTCGCTGCGTCCAAATCCCGTCATACTTCTTATCACAATATGTACCACCTTATTAATAAAAATATAAAGTTTTTTACAAAAACATAGTAATCTTAAAATATTATAACACAAATTCAAATATTAAAATATAAAAAATAACTTTTGATTTCTAAACTTTTTCTATGTTTAACATTTTACCAATAATTATTGCAATGTCAATATTCTTTTGAAATTGCCTATACATATGAATGATTTTTTTATATAATGCGTAATAGTGAGGAGTGGACAGTGGGGAGTAGAACTTCTTTTCTGTTACTGATTACATTATTATAATGAATAATTATTAAGAATTTTAGGAGTGATTTGATGCCTTTAGATGGTATAGTAATAAACTGCCTGGTTTATGAATTAAAAAATAGACTTTTGAATGGAAGAATAGAAAAGATATATCAGCCTGAGAAGGATGAATTGGCTTTACTTATAAGAAGCAACAACACCAACGAAAAATTGCTACTCAGTGCAAGCTCTAATCACCCCCGAGTGCATCTGACTGACTTTAATAAAACTAATCCATCTACTCCTCCAATGTTTTGTATGCTTTTAAGAAAACATTTAACGAGTGGAAGGATTATTGATGTTGTCCAACCGGATTTCGAAAGAATCCTTCACTTTTATATTGAATCCTATAACGAGCTTGGTGACCTTACAACGAAAAAGCTTATTGTGGAAATCATGGGCCGTCACAGCAATATTATCTTAATAGATTCAAGTGATAGAATTATAGATAGCATCAAACATATTGGATTCGATGTAAGCAGTGTACGGCAAATTCTGCCCGGTTTGGCATATTCCTCTCCCCCTTCACAGGGAAAATCGAATCCTTTAGAGTGCAGCGAAGAGGATATATTTCATGTGATAACACAGCAAAATGAGGGATTAAAGGTTGACAAGAGCATATTAAGCAGTTTTATGGGAATCAGTCCCTTGATTGCACGGGAAATCAGCTTTCGTACATTCAGAAACAGCGACTTATATATGGGTGAGTTGTCTCATGACCAGTTCAAGCTGCTGTCAAATGAAATCTATAAATTTTTTGACCGCATAAAACAAGCTGACTTCAATCCGGTCCTTATTACAAATGATGCAGATAATAAGATTGTTGATTTTTCTGCACTCAATATCCTTCAATATCCAAACTACTTGGTTCAAAAGAAAGATTCTATCAGCAATGTATTGGATACCTTTTATTCAACATACGATAATCAAGAGAGATTAAAGCAAAAACTTGCAGACTATATCCGAACCATCCATACCAACTTGGACAGATGTAAAAAGAAACTATCTATACAACAACAGAAATTAGGTGAAGTTTCCAACCGGGGACAGCTTAAAACTTATGGGGACTTAATTACAGCAAATATATATAGAATTGAACAAGGACTAGATCATATCACTGTAGAAAACTTTTATGATGAACGCTGTCCTGTTGTGTCTATTCCTCTGAATACCAACCTATCCCCTTCAAAAAACGCACAGAAATATTTTCATGAATATATGCGGGCAAAGAATGCTGAGATTGCAGTTACAGAACAAATGAGACTTAATATAGATGAAATCAATTACTTGGAGTCAATATTAGATACTATTATGAGATTAAAAAATGAGCAAGATCTGAATGAAATCAAAGATGAACTGGCTGAGCAAGGATATATCAAACATAGAACTAAATCTAAAAGCAAAAATTCAGACATTCGTTCGAAACCTCTTCATTTCACGAGCTCGGACGGCATAGACATTTATGTAGGAAAGAATAATAAGCAAAATGATTATCTTACCTTAAAATTTGCTCAGAAAGATGATATATGGGTTCATACCAAAGATATACCCGGTTCACATACCATTATCAAAACAAATGGGAAAGAGAGCATTCCTGATAGTACATTAATTGAAGCCGCTATGCTTGCTGCATTCCATAGCAAGGGAAAAATTTCTTCTAATGTCGCGGTAGATTATACAACGGTTAGGAATGTAAAAAAGCCTTCCGGTGCCAAGCCGGGAATGGTAATCTATGAAAATCATAAAACTATATATGTTACACCTAAGGAAGAAATTGTGGAGAAGCTGCATTAATGCCTTCTCCCTAAACGGTCAATATAGCTTAATATGTAATTTTCTTCAATGATCTTTGAAAAGGAATATTTTTCACTGACTAGATTTAAAGCAAACACTAATAACAAGAGGAAAATTCGAATAAAAGAACTTTCAATATGTCCAATGATTGCTGCCCCAGTTATCATCCCGATAAAATTAGCTCCCGTATCACCTAACATACCTTTTGCTTTTAAATCACTGGGCAAATACGATAAAACCGCACCAAGAACAATGTAATATACCTCTTGGGGTGCTCCAGCAAACAGAAAAATTATTGATAAAAAGCAAAAAAACTTTATTGCTCTACCAGGTCTGGTATCCATCAGATTCATGAGATTAGTCAACAAGCTTATAAATAGAACATTGATAATTAAATCATAATAGGTATAAGAAATTTGCAAACTTATAATAAATGATGAAACAATGCCGCTTACGGCTTTTAGCCCTCCGGTGGTCAGTTTTCCTTTTATCAGATTCCTGATATGACCTTTAAACCCCTTTGATTGGTTATTTCCTGCAAAGTCATCGATGACTCCTGCAAATCCCATCAAAATTCCTGCAAATGCGACAGATGCATTTTGTTGAAATGTCAAATATCCAAACAAGATCATGATACACATACTCAAAACCGTACTAAGCACTAAGGCTATTCCCATCGAATTTGGGATACTTATGCCCTGATAGTTTCTTCTCACCTGTTTCGAATCAATTAGCATCTTTCTCACCGCACCTTGAATTACCATATTGCATACATATCCAAGTGCGATTAGAATAAGTATTCTATACATAAAATATTATATTTTCCTTTCTTTTATCATTAGGCTCCGTTTTAAATGACTAGAGTATACTACTACTTAAATAGTGCTTTGCGAAATAATACAGCCATAATATGTACTGCCTGTCTTCCACGGTGAATAAAGCCTTTTAAGTCCCTTCCGGTCTCTTGATGTGTCATGTTTACCTCACACTCCATGATTGTGTATCCTTTTCTTAATATATCAATCGTCATTCCGACCTCTGCTCCATATCCATCAGCAATTTGAATATTACATAAAACTTCCGATTTAAATGCTCTTTGACCTGATAAAACACTTTCTACATTTTTACCTGATAATATTCTTGTACCAAACCGGCTTATGAATTTTACCATTCCAACACCACCCTTTTTTTTAGCTTTTCCAAATTTAGCAATACATACATCACATCGATCAGTTAAGACGGGATGGATAATTTTGCTGATTTCTACAGCACTGCTCCCCACATCAGCATCTAAAAAAACGATGATATCTCCATTGCAGATATGTAATCCTTTCTGTAACGCGCTTCCTTTCCCTTCATTTTTAATGGATCTTATTCCTTTTGCGCCGCATGATTGAGCAATTTCCCAAGTATTATCCTGCGATCCATCATCAATCACTATCACTTCATCAATATTTTCTAATGATTTTGCCGCTGCAATGGTATCTTGTATGACATTTGCTTCATTAAACGCAGGAATAATGATACTAATACTTTTCATACTGCTCTCCTCATTCCGATTCTTTTATTATTTCAAAACCATAATCAGGTAATAAACTTGTAGATGAATCCTTGATTCCAAAGTTCCCTTGCACTCCCTTCATCACCATAGACAATGCAATCTTGCCATATATCGTATCAATATTATCTACTGTTGAAAAACCTAAATTCTTAAATACATCAATGGAAGAATATTCAGAGTCACTCTTTTCTACTACAAGGCTGGGAATATTCATTTTTTTCACAATACTTAGCATAGGTATATCAATAAGCTGCATAACCTCGCTTCCATATTCATTGGGCCCTATCCATATCACATAATCGGCCATTTGCGAATAATCACCTTCCGTATCAATAAACTCCATATATGCAAAGTGATTGATTAATTCAGCATTATTACCTGATAGAATAGAATACATGAGATGTTCTGCTGCATATGTTGCCATGTTTACCTCTTTTTTTATAATTGGAATGCTTTCAAATTGATTTTCATTAAAAACATTAATAACTTCTTCATTAGAAATATTATTTATAGATGTTATTGACAAAATATTTGCTCCGGCAAACTGTAAAAGCAGCTTGACTTCACTGCATAAGTCCTTACCACTGCTTGTAATAATAGCTACATTATAATCTTTTAGCCTGTCTTTCATATATTGCTCGAAGATAGATTCGATTAATTTACTTTTTTGTAAGATTTCACTGGATAAAGCTACAATTTCACCCCTTAGCTGTCGGTTCTCCTGTGACATCATTCTATTATGCTCATCCATCTCGGACATAATCTTGCTTTGTTGATTCATCACCAGCTGCTCACCATTAAGCATTGAACCTATAAATATTCCCAGACCAAGTGCAATAAAGATTGCTGCAATTGTCATAATATGATAGGTGATTCCCCTACTCATCAAATCCTTACCTCCCAGCTACTTTATTCGTAATCTAATTTGAAATATATTTAATAAAACCTGTATAGGAATATATATTTTGATAATCGCTACAATGGGAATTAGTGCAGATAACAACAAAGGAATACAATAAGATAACCTGAGTTTATTAGAATATAGCTTGCTTACTCCCTTTGCATCCACTAGCTTAGAGCCAATCTTTAATCTTGTCAGCATCGTACTTGCCATGCCTTTTCTGCCTTTTTCTAAAAAGTCTATGATATTGGAATGCGTACCCACCGCTATAATCAAATCTGCCTTCTTCTCGTATGCAATCATCATCGCAACATCTTCACTTGTTCCAATCAATGAGAAACTGCTTGCCTTTAATCCTATCTTCTTAATTCTGTCCATCCCCGGTGCTCGTCCATCAGAATAAGCATGAACGACAATTTCCTTGCTTTTCTTTAGACATTCATCACTGACACTATCCATGTCCCCGATAATTATGTCCGGTATCAAACCAAACTCCATTAAAGCATCTCCACCACCGTCAACCCCTATCAGTACCGGCTTGAAATCTTTTATATACCCTTTAATAATATGTAAATCCTGTTTATAGTTGCATCCTCGTACAACAATCAGAGCATGTCTATTTCTCATCTTGGTTTGAATAGAGCTTACATCTATATTTTTAAGAATAAGCTCCTTTTCCTTTGATGCATATTCCAATGTATTATCTATAAATTTATCTAATTCAAATGAAAAATTATGATAGCTGTTTTCTATCAAACAATCGACTTTGTGAATATCTAATAAGTTAAATGAGTCTTTATACTCATTTCCATTAATATATAGTTTGGAATGCTTTATTTGAATAAAATCATTTATCTGAATTTTTTGATAAAAGTCTTCTCCCATATCATCTAATACAGTCACGCCATTTTCAATTAACAGCTTGGTGCCTTTCGTCGGATAACGCCCAGAAATACATTTTTCACAGTTTATAACCGCTTTAATCTTTGCTTCTATAATAGAGTATGCTGCCACCTCATCTAAGTCTTGATGACAAATTATCGGTATGCTATTCGAATTTAATTGTTTCACTAAATCTTTTGTCTTTCTCCCTTTTTGCACATATCCCTTGACTATCAAGTAACATCATCCCTATTATTTGTTATATAGATATTGTTTGCAGGAATGTAAATAATATCATAAAACTTCATAAAAAAAGACTTGAAAATTATTTAATAAATCTTCAAGTCTTTTTTATCACTATGTATTTTCAGCTAACCTTTAGCTGTAGTCTTAACTTATCCGCAATCATTGCAATAAATTCACTATTAGTCGGCTTACCTTTACTGTTTTGGATAGTGTACCCGAACATATTTTCTAATGTTTCTACCTGTCCCCTTCCCCATGCAACCTCTATCGCATGACGAATTGCCCTTTCTACTCTGCTTGGAGTAGTATTATACTGACGGGCAATGGAAGGATAAAGCTGCTTTGTGATTGAGTTAATTACATCCATATCCTTTACTACCATCATAATTGCATCTCTAAGGTACTGATATCCTTTAATATGAGCCGGCACACCCATTTCATGTATGGCCTTGGTAACATTTGTCTCGATGTCTCTTAAAGCCGGATTATATGATGCCCTGTTCTCATTAATCATATCCGATCGTACTGCTGTCATCTTATTAGAACTGATCACTCCACTTAACTGTTTAATACGTCCTACAAGAACATCCATATCAAAAGGTTTAATAATATAGTATTCTGCACCTAACGCCATCGCACTTTGAGTAATCTTATCCTGCCCAACAGCCGACAGCATAATATAAACTGGTTTTTTCTGCATTGGTGTGGAGCTCAGCTTCTCTAATACCCCTAATCCGTCTAAATGAGGCATTATTACATCAATAATAGCAACATCTGGTACAACACTGGTAATCAAATCATAAGCTTCAACACCATCTTTTGCAATTCCTACTACTTCAATATCTTCTTGATTATTCAGATATTCGTATAAAATTTCACAAAAGTCCCGATTATCGTCTGCAATCACTACACTAATTTTATTACTATTCAAGCTATTACCCCCCATGTCATTTGTATTTTTTTACATAATTATATTATATTTGCTAATTAGTAAAAATTCAAGTCTATTTTTGAATAAATATGTTTTTTTTATCAATATTATCCTCTATAATAATAACTAAGAATAAAATCATGATAGTTTTATTCTTAGTTATTATTATTTCTTCATTTTTCATGTAATTCTGTTGTTTTTTTTAACATCCACTCGATAAATATTCCATAACCTCTTGTTGGATCATTTACGAAAACATGAGTTATGGCACCTATGATTCGATCATTTTGTATGATTGGACTTCCACTCATACCTTGTACAATTCCTCCGGTTTTCTGCAATAGTTTAGTATCAGTTACTTTAATAATCATTCCTTTACTACTTTCCTGACTTTGTCGCATTACCTTTTGAATTTCAACTTCAAACCTTTCTACCTTATCACCCTGTATATTTGACAAAATATAGGCCGGTCCTTCGTGCACTTGGGTTCTTAATCCTACCGACATAGGTTCGGATATGCCATTATTTGTCGGAGTATATAACTCTCCAAAAATTCCATAATCATTATTTGTAAATATACTTCCCAAGCTATTCTCTTCCTGCATAAAAATTCCTTTCAACTCTCCTGGCTTTCCTTTTAATCCTTTTCTAATAGATATAATATTAGACTGAAGTATATCTCCTTTGCTCACTGTAAGAAGCTGCCCCGTATCCACATCAGTGATACCATGCCCTAATGCACCAAATTTTTTTGTCTCCGGATCTAAAAAAGTTAATGTACCGATGCCGGCTGTACTATCTCTGACCCACAAACCTAGTTTGAGCTGCTCATCGTCGATACATTTTTCTCCGGCAATCGTGGTATTGATATATTTATCATCCCTTTTTATAGTGACATTTAGTTTGTTTCCTTGAGATAGTTCTACAATTTCTGTCAAGTGATCTATATCTTTAACCTTTGTATCTCCTATAGCTTCAATAATATCTCCTTCTCTGATTCCTGCTTCTTTCCACGGCTCACTTTTTTCTCCATCCATATTAACAAAATCTGATAATCCAATCACAAGGATTCCATCAGTATATAACTTTACTCCAACAGTATTGCCACAAGGAACTACTGTCGCTTTTGGTACAACATTCACCTCAACTGATCGCAATGGGATTAACCCAAATAACTTCAAATCAATATTGAAATTTCCCAATTCATTGGATTTAACCACCAAAGGGTTTTTTAGGTCCATCTTATAGCTATCTTGTATCACTTCACCATTCAAACTAAGTATACCGCTCTTATCAACCTCTGCTTCTATCTTTACAGGCTTATTGAAATCATATATATATTCTTCACCTTCAAGCAACATCAGGTTACCGGGAAATAATAGATAAGTTTGAGCAAGCATAGTAAATGGTACTGTGATTAATACTAAAAACAAAATGATTAATTTTTTTTTGATGAATTTCTGCGAATCCAAGCATTCCCCTCCTCATTGCGTGATTTCTATTACTATAGATATTGGAAAAACAAATATGAATTAGTATATTAATCTAATTTACATAATGCTTTTATAGTGTTAAATTAACCTTAAATCCAATTTATTATGCTGACAAAATCTTAGCGTATTGGTAAGAAAAATAAAAAGACTTCTTTAAAAGAAGCCTTTTTTTAAAAGCATTATGAACAGTAAAAAATATGCTGATATTTTATTTTGAAATGATAATTACAAAAAAATATATAGTATGTTTTTTAATCATTTGCTTTACCGTAGTGTGAAACTACCGTTCTAAGGATAGACATATTATATAAATAACAACAAAACACAATCTCTATTATCTATTAGTTTTCATAACTGTACCATGGATTCTGCACACACCGTTTCCCACCTGCAATTTCCACATTAGTTCCATTGATATACTCCGCCGCATCTGATGCTAAAAATACAAGGGTTTTTGCAAGATCTTCCGGCCTTCCAAGCCGCCTCACCGGTATATCTTTCAACAATGCTTCTCTGTTCTTGGCAATATTCTTTGCTGAAATTTCTGTCTCAATCATTCCGGGTACATACGCAACTACCCTTATGTTGTCTTTTGCCAGCTCTGCCGCAAAAGTTTTACTAAGACTGCTAACACCTGATTTTGCCGCACTGTATGGAGCTCTACCTGCATTGGGAACAATCGCAGAAAAAGATGATGCGTTTAAGATCACACCACCACCGGTTTTTTTCATGTGTTGAGCAGCGATTTTGCAACCGGAAAAAACGGAAATTAAATTAATATCAATAATTCCCTTAAATTCCTCTACATCATAGTCCATAAGAGATTTTATCTGGTTTGCGCCTGCATTATTAATCATAATATCAATTTTCCCAAACTTCTTTACCACATCATCTATAAATTCTGCAAAAGCAACATAATCTGTAACATCCACGCTCTTGGTAAAAACATCAAACCCTGCGTCTTTAAATTCCAGACATACTTCGTCCAGCCGCTGCTTTCTCCGACCGCAGATTGCTACTTTTGCGCCTTCCTTTAAAAATTCCAAAGCTGTCGCCTTGCCAATTCCTGTGGCACCTCCTGTGACTACAACAATCTTATCCTTCATATGTAAATCCATATTTCTTCACCTCTCTCTTTCAATCCCATCCACATATTATTTCCAGTTGACCACAAGCTGCTATTTAATTAAATGGATGGCTGATATTATATTTCGCCGCCAGCCCAATTAGTTCCTGCACAATTTTATCAGAAAGTTCAATTCCTTTCTCTTCATTCTGCTTACGCAGATTGTCTTCGATTTCTCCGGGAATCATTACTTCATTGAATCCCGGTGCAGGGGGACATGCTTTGATTTCATCAAACATTTCATCTACTCTTTCCTTAAATACATTTATATCAACAAATTTGCTAATGTCGATGGCACCCATAAACATACCAATATTCTTGAACTCTTCAGGATTATCACAGTTAAAGAAAGAGGAAATCTGCCTGCTATTTTTTGCTCCGGAAAGGGCACTGCACAGGATATCGATAATCAACCCAATAGCATATCCCTTTACCCCGCCAAACGGCAGCAGCGCACCTGTATGCACATCTGAAGGATCTATTGAAGGCTTGCCGGTCTTATCTATAATCCAGCCAAGAGGAATGCTCTTGCCAAGCTTTTCGCTCAGATTTACCTTGCCTTTTGCAACTACACTGGTCGCCATATCAAGAACTAAATCTGAATGTCTGTTTGCTGGAATTGCAACAGACATCGGATTTGTACCTAACATTGGTTTTACACCTCCGAACGGTACTACTGCTGGGTCTGCATTACAGATGGAAAAACCGATCATATTCTGGTCTGCCGCATACATAGCATAATATCCACCCGCTCCATAGTGTGTACTATTATTAATAGCCGCAAAACATGCACCTGTTTCCGCAGCTTTTTTCAGACACATATCCATCGTTTTAATACCCACAATCATCCCGGGTCCATTATTGCCATCTACCACCAATGTAGATGGCGCTTCTGTAATTACTGCCGGTTTGCCCTTTCCATCTACCTGACCCTCATTAATTTTATCAGAATATGCCTTTAAACGGGTAATCGCATGAGATGTTACTCCACGAATCTCTGATAAAATTAAACTATCTACAAAAACTTCAGCATCTTCTTGAGAAAGACCTGCTTTTTTCATAACTTCTGTTGCAAAATCTTTTATTATTTGTACCTGATATCTCATTATAAATTTCTCCTTTTTATGCAATATTTGTTTTATTGCTATATAAAAATGGGCACCAGAAATTTACCCTACTTAACTTCCAGCGCCGATTTTATACTTTCTATTAGATTGCTGCAGTTTTGTCTACACTTTTTTTCCGTTTTCTAATTTCTTTGATTATTGAAATTAAAACAGATAATGCTGCAATTGCTAAAAATGTAGCGGAAATCGGTTTCGTAAAGAAAGGAGACATGCTGCCCTTGCTCAGCATTAAACCGCGTCTTAAATTAGTTTCAATAATTGGTGCTAATATAAAACCCAATATAACCGGTGGAAGCGGATATTTGATTTTAATTAATATATAACCTACAATGCCGAATATCACTATTGCATATGCGTCAAAAATACGGTTATTATTTGCAAATGCTCCTACCACGCAAAGCACAACAATAACTGATAATAAAATATTCTTTGGAACTTTCAACATATTTACAAATATGCGCATACCAAAGAACTCCAAAATCAACATTACAACATTGGCTACCAAAAGTGCTGCAAAAATACTATAAATCAAATCACCATTGGTTCTAAACAGCATCGGACCGGGAGTAATCCCATGAATCATCAGACCGCCCAATAACATCGCTGTAACTGTATCACCTGGAATACCTAGTGTCAGCAGAGGAATCAGTGCGCCGCCGATGGATGCATTATTGGAAGTTTCGGAAGCTACGATACCGTCAATAATACCGGTACCGAATTTTTCAGGATGCTTGGACTGACTTTTTGCAGTTACATAGGCGATAATATTGGAAGTACCGCCTCCAATACCGGGCAGAATACCGATACCTGTTCCGATTAAGCTGGAACGTACGAAATTGATAAACTGCTCTCTAAACTCCCGCATTGTAAATCCAAAACCTCTAATTTCAAAGTCCACAATATTATCCGAAGTTACAACACCTTTATCTTCTGCTGTTGTGATTACTTCTGAAATTGCATATAATCCTACCAAAACCGGAAGAAGCGCAAAGCCAATCTCTAAATCATGACTACCAAATGTAAATCTTTTATATGAATCAATAGGCGCTACCCCTACCATAGCCATTGATACACCCACCATACCGCTCAAAAGACCTTTTGCCATGCTTTGTTCAGAAAGACTTGCAATCATAGTAAGCGCAAAAATAGATACGGAAAAATATTCATATGGAGAAAATTTCAATGAAATTTTTGCAATTGGTGGTGATAAGAACATTAGTAATAAAATACTTACAAGGCCACCCAAAAAAGAATATACAATACCGACACCTAATGCTTTACCTGCCTGCCCGTTTTTCGCCATAGGTGCACCATCAAAGGTAGTAGCGATGGATGACGGTGTCCCCGGCATATTCAAAAGAATAGCGGAAATCAACCCGCCTGAAATACCACCGATATAGAGCCCTAATAGTAAGGAAATCCCTTCTACCGGCTCAAAACCAAAAGAAATCGGAAGACATAAAGCAACTGCCATTGCCGCACTCATTCCGGGAATTGCACCGAAGACAATACCAATAATTACACCGATAATAATCAGTATTAGGGTTGTCGGTGTGAATACTGCTGCTAAACCTGATATTAACATTTTTCTTTCCCCCTATCCTAAAATGCCGCTTGGCAGCATAAGCGTAAAGAATTTAATAAAAATATAATTTACTATAAATGGTGTTACAATTGAAATAACCGCATACAGAATAAGTTTCTTCTTTGTTATTTGGGGAGCTAACAGATACATTTGTAAAAACATATAAATAATGCTGGCAATAATAAAGCCGACCGGCTTTAGCAAAATCGCATAGGCAGCCAATAAAACAATGGTTGCAATTACTCCCTTAACATCTACCGAAGGCTTTTTTGTTTCCTGTTCGCCTGATTTCTTCTCTATTTTTAAACTCACGACAGCCCCTGCTATCACAATAATGCTCAGTATAACTATAACAACGCTGACAAGTGTCGGAACAAACCCGGCCCCAAGAGAAGTAATCCCTGTATTCTCAATCTTAGAAGCCATACCGAACATACTCAATCCATAAACAAGAAAGAAAATTCCGGAATAAAGTGATACTTTATTTTTACTCATAGTAACCTCCTTGGACATATCTAAATACTCTTTAACTAAATCAGTATCATGTAAGGAAATTTAGGAATGTCACAAGCATGACATTCCTAAATTTCTTAGAAAGGTAATCTTATTATTGTTTCTTAACTTTTAATAAGTCCTCTTTCATAGCCAAAATTTCTTCCTGCTGCTTTTCCAAAATGTTTTGTGCTTCTTCACCCTTAGCAAAGTAAGGAGTCTGCAAGAATGCTGTCTTGATTTCATTCTGATAATCAGGTATTTTATTAACTTTTTCAACTGCAGCAGCAAACTTGTCTACAATCTCTTTAGGAGTGCCGTCAGGGAATGCAAAGAAGTAAAAGATTGGCAATGAAGCTCCTTCATAACCCTGTTCAATTGCGGTAGGAAGGTCCGGATATAAAGGATTTCTTTCATCTTCAATAATTGCCAACGCTCTGAAGTCTCCGGAATCAATATAAGGAATCGCAGTACCAAGTGCATTCGGAATAACATCGATGTGTCCACCCATCAAAGCAGATACACGTTCGCTTGCATCACCCATATCAACCAAGTTGAATGCACCGCCTGCACGGTTGAAAGAACTTGCCATTACGGAAGTAGATGCTCCGATGTTAGCGGCAAAAGTCAGCTCATCCGGCTTTGCTGCAGAAGCATCCATTAAATCTTTTAATGTCTTATATGGAGAATTTGCATTAACTGTTACAACGCTACCACCGTTTCTGCCGGAAATGCAAGCAAGCTCAAATGCTTCCAGACCGTAATCTGTTGCGCCGACTGCCTGATTTACAAACATAGAAACATGATACGCTAAAACAGTATAGCCATCCGGATCACTTTCTTTTACCTGTCTGCTGCCTACTGCTCCACCATTTCCTGCCATGTTGGAAACAACAACCGGTTGTCCAAGTTCTTTTTCAAGACGCTTTGCATAAGCTCTTGCATTAAAGTCACTGTCCCCGCCGGGATTATAAGGAACAATTACCTGAATCGGTTTTTTAGGCCAATCACTTGCTGCTGATTTAGCAGGAGTGTCGTTAGCGGAACCCTGTCCTTCTGAAGCTGATGGTGTAGTTGATGGTTCTGGTGATGTTGATGTATTTCCACAACCTACAATAGATACAACCAACATCAATGCCAATACGAGTGTTAATACCTTTTTCATTTTTTTCCTCCTTAATAAATATGTTTTTTTATTAAAACTCCGACATTCTGTTTCTTTCTACCTTAAAAGACCCATACTCGTCAGAATTTTTTTCAACTGTTCTTTTTCTTCAGTCGACATAGTAGCGGTTGGCATCATGCAAGGACCTGCTTCAATTCCTAAAAGCTCTAATGATTCTTTGATGACTGTCGGAAAAGATCCCAGTCCAAAGGCAATCCTAAGCGGTGCCAAATCGAACTGCGCTTGCAGAGAACCTTCTATGTCACCTGCCATAAACTTGTCATAAATATCAGCTACCAGTCTTGGTGCCACATTCGCACATGCTGCTACCGCACCTGATGCACCATGGCACAAACCTGCATAAATTAAGGTATCACGGCCCAGCATAACATGAAAACTCTTACCCTTAGTAAGGCGAATGTACTCCGCAGTATTTGTGAAATCGCCTGTGGAATCCTTGATACCTACGATATTGTCGATATCGGCTAGTTTTGCTACTGTAGCCGGTGTGATTGGGATATGTGTCTTGGGACTGTTGTTATATAAAATAATAGGAAGATTAGTGCTCTTTGCAATTGCTTCAAAGTGGTTATATACTTCGTTCTGATTTAAGCTGATGAAATACGGAGTCAACACGGATATTGCTGTAATGCCTACTTCCTGAGCAATCTGTGCCAGTTCGATCGATTGACGGGTTCCAATACAATTTGCACCGCCGTATACAGGAACTCTCCCTGCTGTTTGGTCCAGCGTCACCTCCAGAACTTCTCTGTATTCATCGTTAGTCATTCCATAAAATTCACCTGTCGTTCCAATAGCAAAAATACCATGCACGCCGCCACATATTAAATATTCGATCAACTTTCTCAACGCAGGAACATTCACTTTCCCTTCGTTTGTAAGAGGTGTGATCATTGCTGGTAAAATACCCTTTGGTTGAAAATCCATCTAATAATTCCACCTTTCTCTAATATAGATGCTTCTGATTACACTTACTATTAATGCAAATACTATGCCAAATTATAAAAACAAATTTGTTTTGTATGATTCTACAGTTTTTTTTAAAAATTTTGTACAATATGTACAATTAATTTATGATATTTGGTAATACATGTACTTTAATTTGTATATTTGTCCATTAACTAATTATTAGTAATTTCAATCTGACATTTAATTTCATTCTGAATTTTCATATTGAGATTATCCTACCACTATGCTATACTACAATAAACAAATTAAAATAACAGGATTACTATGCTATATTAAAATTACAACAATTGAGGTGTGTGCTATGAACACTAAATATGTTTTTATTGCCCCCTACCCTGAAATGGCAGATTTGGCTAAAGAAGTGTGTGATGAATTAAGATTAACAGGATGGTCGATTGACATAGGGTACAACGAGGATGCAATCAAGGTTGCTAAAAAATATGTCGCACAAGGCGTAAAAATTATAGTAAGCCGTGGAACAACTGCAGCCATACTCTCTCAGCATATTGATATTCCCGTCATCAATATGGGGGTTAGTCCCTATGACATTATCCCTGTCTTATTCAAAGTAGGCTTTAAAGGAAAAACCATTGGTGTTATGGGATTTCCTCTCTCTATTTACGGAATACATATTCTCAGTGCAACATTCAATAGCAAAATCGTGGAAATCCCCGTCAGTTCTCCGAGCGATATTCCAGGCGTCATTCAACAGGCTAAAGATGATGGAATTGAAATCATCTTAGGAGGAACAGATTCTATAAAAAATGCCACCGAAGCCGGGCTGACCGGTATCATGTTCACTTCAGGTAAAGGCTCCATTGCTTCCGCTATGCAGAATGCTGTGGAAATCATTGCCGCACGCCGTTTGGAAAACATTAAGTCAAAACAACTGCATACCATTTTGGACTTTTCCTATGATGGGATTCTCGTAACCAATCACAATAACGATATTATCCTAATGAATAAAACAGCACAAAAAATGCTGAACGTGGAACGAGAAAATGTAATTGGCAGTTCATGCTACAAAATCTTACCTTTTATGAATTGGGACTATTTAAAAGACTCCGAAAATGACCATATAGGAAATCTCATCAAAATCGGAAAGAATTATCTGGTATATACTGCTGTTCCTGTGATTACTGAAAGTGAAGTAATGGGAACGGTTATCTCATTTCAATACGCAAACAATATTGAACATCTTGAGTCTAAAGTCCGACAGGAGCTTCATCTTAACGGACATGTTGCCTCTATCAATTTTGATGATATATTGACAGAAAGCCCTCCTATGCTCAAAACTATAGAACAGGCAAAAAAGTATGCTCCTGTAGACTCTACTATATTAATCACAGGAGAAACCGGTACAGGTAAAGAAATGGTGGCGCAAAGTATTCATAACGCCAGCAAAAGAAAAAATGGTCCTTTCGTCGCTATCAATTGCGCATCTATCCCCGAAACATTATTGGAAAGTGAGCTCTTTGGCTATGAAGACGGAGCTTTTACTGGAGCGAAAAAAGGCGGAAAAAAAGGATATCTTGAACTTGCAAATCGCGGCACGCTTTTTTTGGATGAAATTGGTGAAATTTCTCCCAAACTTCAATCTGCGCTTCTTCGTGTATTACAGGAGCGGGAAATTATCCATGTTGGCGGCAATAAAATTATTCCGATTAATGCAAGGATTATTGCGGCCACACATCAGAATCTACAGGAAGCCTGTGAAGAAGGCCGCTTTCGCACCGACCTTTTTCATCGTTTAAATATACTTCGGTTGATTATCCCCACCTTAAACGAGAGAAAAGAAGATATTAAAATCCTTTCTAAATCTTTAATGATAAAGAAAGCACAAGAGCTGTCTCTGTTGCCTGCCAAACTTTCTCCTGAGAGCATCGCTATCTTTAACAAATACCATTGGACAGGTAATGTCCGCGAGTTAGAAACTGTAATCGAACGTATTATTGTATTAAGAAGCGGGCAAACCATTGAACCGAAAGATATTTTTGAAATTTTTAAAGACAAATCCTTTGGTAGAGAAAATATAACTACTAACCCCAATGAATTTGAAAGTAGTCCTAACAGATTAGAGGAAACATCTTGCATTCAGAAGAAAAACGACATTACTGCTAGCTCTATTCACTCTCTGACTGAATTAGAAAGAATTTGCATCATAGATGCCATTAAAAAATATGATACCAATCGAGACAAGATATGTACTGTACTGGGTATCAGCAAAAGTACTCTATGGCGCAGAATGAAAAAATATAATTTGTAGTCTAGAAATAGAAGAAGGACATAGGATACAAAAATATCCTATGTCCTTCTCGAGCTCCAGAAAACATTGTTATGAAATAAAACTCAATAATTTTAAATCTTTATGCTTTCTTATATTGTTTATTTAACGGCTTCTAATGGCTCTTGGCTTCCCTAACACTTCGGACA
>JBFWMP010000037.1:18450-19861 GCA_050251575.1 Clostridia bacterium | reverse complement strand
TTGGAGAACGATAGTTTTTCAAAACAATATCATAGAAAAGTGGGCTTTATTTTTCAAGATTCTGATGTCCAGTTGTTTTGCAGCAGCGTATGGGATGAAATTGCTTTTGGTCCGTTGCAGATGGGGTTAAGTGAGCAGGAAGTTATTAAAAGGGTCGAAGATGTTATTGAAATGCTAGGCTTGGGCACTATGAGAGACCGTCCGCCATACCGTTTGAGCGGAGGAGAGAAAAAGAAGGTTGCCATAGCATCTGTTCTTGTTACGAATCCTGATGTATTTATTTTAGATGAGCCTACGAATGGGTTGGATCCTAAAAGTCAAAGATGGCTTGTCAATTTATTAATGCAGTTAAATATGGCAGGTAAGACGATTATAACAAGTACACATAATCTAGAATTGGTGCAAGAAATATCAAGCAGGATAATTGTGTTTAGTGAAAGTCATCAGATAGCAGCGGACGGAAAAACAAATGAGATATTGGATAACAAAGAACTCCTAATCAATGTAAACTTGATTGATGAGTACTATCATAAGCACGGTGGACAACATTCTCACTATCATATTCATAATTATTAGATTTTGTATTCTTGATTGTATAGAAATCAAGAATACAAAATAATATCAAAGTATGTGCTGTAATTTTTATTATACATACTTATTGCCAGTTTGGTAAAAAGATACTATACTATTTACAGTACATATTTTATTAAAGAAGGTAGAGAAAAATGATGGGAGATAGAAATGTATTTCAAGGATTATGCGGAGAGGCGAAAGAACTATTCAGCTTGCTCCAGAAGAAGGGTCCGCTAACTAAGAATGACCTGATACTTATGACAGGAATGAAATTAACTTCCATGAATAGGGTGATGCAGCCTTTGGAAGAGCAGAAACTCATTGTTGAGATGGGAATTGGTGAATCGTCAGGGGGAAGAAAGCCGGTTCTATACGATGTGAATCCTAGCAGGCATTATGCTATAGGAATAGATATTTCCAGAATTTATACTCAAGTAGTCATTACAAATTTAAAAATGAAAATTGTTTTTAAAAAGCAGTTTTTAATGACTCAAGCATTCACTCCTATAAGGACTGTAGAAGCGATTTCCGAATTAATTCATAATGCTTTGCAACAGTTAGTAATAAGCAAGTCGTCTGTTATAGGCGTTGGATTAGGTACAATAGGTCCGATGAATCGGGAAGAGGGAGTTGTGCTCAATCCACGCAACTTTTCTGCAGTATCCTGGCTAAATGTACCCATTAGACAGATGCTTGAACAAGCCCTTGATTTACCTGTATTAATTGATAACGGAGCCAATACTGCTGTGCTTGCAGAACTACTATTTGGCTGCGGAAGAGATTATAAAAACATTGCATATTTTAACTGTGGTATAGGAATAAGAACAGGTGCTATCTC
>JBFWMP010000037.1:0-18350 GCA_050251575.1 Clostridia bacterium | reverse complement strand
TACCTGTATTAATTGATAACGGAGCCAATACTGCTGTGCTTGCAGAACTACTATTTGGCTGCGGAAGAGATTATAAAAACATTGCATATTTTAACTGTGGTATAGGAATAAGAACAGGTGCTATCTCAACCGGCAATATTGTAAGAACTATCAATGATGCAGAGGATGCTTTTGGGCATATGATTATTAATGTAGATGGACGATGCTGCAGCTGTGGCAATTATGGCTGTGTTGAAGCATATTCCTCTATTCCGTCAGTGACACGTACGTTTACTTCAGCAGTAAGAAAAGGGCGGTCTTCAGTAATATCAAAATCTTTAGAGGATGTTGATTATAAGGATATTTGTACTGCAGCAGAAGAAGGTGATGAAGTGTCCAGGGAGATAATCATAGACGCCGCTTCAATTCTAGGTACGGGTCTGGCAAATTATATTAACCTATTAAATCCCGGATTGATAATATTGAGTGGACCGTTAATCAAACATTCAGACTTGTTTTTTAGAACATGTAAACAAGTGGCAGAGAAGAAACATTATTTGACACAAGAGAACAAGGTGGTTTTCAGCAAGGGAGGCTATTTTAAAGATAATACTATTGCAGTAGGGGCAGCAGTGGCAGCAGTAGAGTGCATGTTAAACAGCAAAAAAGCTAGGAGGTAAAGAGGATGGACAAAAGAAGTACTATTAAACAGCTTATTGAGATTTTTATAACCTTTTTTAAAATCGGGTGTTTTACTTTTGGCGGGGGATATGCCATGATTTCACTAATAGAAAAAGAGATGGTAACAAAAAAGGGGTGGATTAATGAAGAAGACATTATTGACGTTTTCGCTATATCTCAATCTTTGCCGGGTGCGATAGCTATAAACTCATCAACTTTTGTAGGTTACAAAATTGCAGGAAAAAAGGGCGCATTTATAGCTACAGCAGGTGTTATAATACCATCATTTATCATTATTACTATCATAGCAACTTTCTTTACTAAGTTTCAGGATAATCCCATTGTAAAGGCTGCATTTTTAGGTATAAGATCAGCAGTAGTCGGACTTATATTAATGGCAGCCGTTAAGATTGGGAAGACAGCCATCAAAGATAAAATAACCGGCACCATTACATTTCTGACTATCATTTTTATTTTAATATTGGATATTCATGCAATCTTTATCATTATTGGAGGAGCGTTAATGGGTCTGATGGTTTATATGTTGCTTCCAGATACAGCAAAAAAAATAGTAGAGAGGATTGGTGGAGACAAGTGATTTATCTTAAACTTCTTTTAACCTTTATGAAGATTGGATTATTCAGCTTTGGTGGCGGATATGCAATGATTCCTCTTATCCAAAAAGAGATAGAAATAAATGGCTGGCTAACCTCGTCTGAGTTTGTAGATGTTATTGCAATTGCTGAGATGACGCCTGGTCCTATCGCTGTTAATTCGGCAACTTTTGTAGGATATAAGGCCGCAGGAATATTGGGAGGTGCAGCAGCAACTATCGGGGTTGCAATTCCATCATTAGTTTTAATTTTAATCGTTTCAAATTATTTTTTTAAATTTCAAAAGCATCCCTTGAACATCTTAATATTTTATGGGATTAGACCTGTTGTTGCAGGACTTATAGTGACTGCGGCTGTCTTTGTATCTGAGACCGCTGTGCTTAACCATGAGTTTTCACCGGAGATTATTCAAAAGTTTTTTGTTAATCCCTTAGATGTAATTAATTTAGGCAGCATTGCTATACTTATCCTAACTTTACTGGCTCTGATTAAGTTCAAGTTAGATCCGATACTTACGATAATTGGGTCAGGGGTGATGGGAGTAATTTTGTTTTATATGATATGATATACAATATATTAATCAAAGCTGTAGGTTATAAAACTCAAATATTATATAGTAAGGATGAATAAATATGCCGCCACTAAATTTATTAATAAAGCCGGCTTCGAGCAGTTGTAACTTAAGATGCAAATATTGCTTTTACCATTCTATAGCGGAAAATCGCATGATAGAATCTTATGGCATTATGAGTATTGAAACGTTAGAATCGTTAGTTGTGAGAGCGCTTGAATATGCAGACCAGGAATGCACATTTGCTTTTCAAGGAGGGGAACCAACACTTGCCGGATTAGATTTTTTTAAAGAGTTAATACAGCTGGAGAAAAAACACAATACCAAAAATATAAGGATTAACAATGCCTTGCAAACCAACGGTGTCATTATTGATGGTGAATGGGCAGAATTTCTTTCAGATAATCATTTTCTTGTAGGTCTTTCTCTAGATGGACCTAAAGACATTCATGACTCAATGAGAGTTGATGCAAGAGATAAGGGTTCTTTTACAAAGGTAATGAATACAGTACAGCTTTTTAATAAATACAAGGTTGAATATAATATTTTGTTTGTTGTTAATGGGTATGTTGCAAGGCATGCGAATAAGATATATCAATTCTTTAAGAAAAATGATTTTAAATATTTACAATTCATCCCTTGTTTAGATCCTTTGAATGAAAAACCGGGTGAACATGATTATTCATTAACACCTCAAAAGTTTACTGTATTTTTGAAGAATCTTTTTGACTGTTGGTATGATGATATGGTGAAAGGGAATATGGTAAGCATACGGTATTTTGACAACTTAGTGGGAACAATGATGGGCATACGACCGGAGGCCTGCGGCATGCTAGGGGAATGCTCCTGCCAATTTGTAGTTGAAGCAGATGGGGGAGTATATCCTTGCGATTTTTATGTAGTGGATGAATGGTATTTGGGCAATATCGAGCATGATGGTTTTGATGAGCTTCGAAGTACGGCTGCAGCAGAGAGATTTGTTGAGACTTCAAGGCATATTGATCCCAAATGTAAGAAGTGTAAGTGGGTCAACTTGTGCCGTGGAGGGTGCAGAAGATCTAGGGAACCTTTTGAGGACGGCAAGCCGGTATTGAATTATTACTGCTCATCCTATATGGAATTTTTTGAATATGCCGCCCCGAGAATGTACCAGATTGCACAGAAATTTTCCAAAAGATAAAATATATTACAAATTGATTTACATAAAACCAGACTACCATTATTTACATCTCAAGTTTCTCCATGAATTGACGATATATATAACAGAACAATCAAGGTTACATAATCTCACATAAGGACTGATAAATTTTTGTGAGAAGGTTTCTGAAGAGTTGTTCTGTTTTTTTAGTTAAAAATCTATATTATGTAAATCTCAGAGGAGGAATACTATGAGAAACAAGTTGATTAAAGGATTGGCGATACTTGGGGTCTCAGCCGTATTGACATTTTATCCGGGAACTCATGCGCTAGCGGATTATAATACCTATGTAACCCATACGGTTGTATCAGGAGAGTCATTATGGAAAATCAGCGAAAAGTATGGCATAAGCCTTAACGCACTTATGACAGCTAATAATATTAGCAGAACAAATATTAATATAGGGCAGCAGCTTAAGATACCGGTAATTGTTCCTGACAGTACAATTGAGTATACTGTGAAGAGTGGAGATGTATTATGGAAGATCGCCGATGCATACAAAGTTACTATTCGGTCCATCACTGATCTTAATAAAATCGATCCGTACAAACAGCTTATAATAGGACAAAAAATATACATACCTGGGCCAACTAAGCCAGCGGGAAATAATACACTTCATACTGTTGCAAGTAGTGAGACAATATGGAAGATAGGTGTAAAATATGGGGTTTCTGCACAGGAAATTTTAGAAGCGAATAATTTAACAGAATCTTCAATTATATATATTGGACAGAAGCTCATTATTCCGTCAAATGGGGAGACACAGCCGCAGGTGCCTTCAACAAATACGCAGCCATATATTACTTATATTGAGCATATTGTGCAAAGAGGGGATATCATATGGAATCTTAGCATAAAATATGGGATTCCCCAGACAGAATTACTAAAGACCAATAATCTGACATTAAGTTCTATGTTAAGTGTAGGGCAAAAGCTAAAGATACCAGTACATCATATTCCAATTACTGCTACGCCGGGGTTACAATATGGCGAATATTTAGATTGGTGGACACAGGCACAATATGTATTTCCAATAGGTGCTAAAGCAAAAGTAACAGATTTTGCTACAGGGAAAAGCTATAATATCGTAAGAAGCACAGGGGCAAACCATGGCGATTGTGAGCCGCTGACGGCACAAGATGCAGCAATTATGTATGAAATATGGGGAAACAAGTGGAGTTGGACTGAAAGAGCATCAATCGTAGAAGTCAATGGAAGAAAGATAGCAGCGTCTGTTAGTAATATGCCCCATGATATAGAAAATATAAAAGAGGAAAATAATTTTAAGGGTCACTTTGATATGCATTTTAGAAACAGCACCCGACATAATGATGGTTTGGTGAATCAAGATCATCAGGCACAGATTAAAATTGCAGCGGGAGTTAAATAGTGGAAACATTATCCTCTAAGTATAGGCAGTACTGTCAGTCATGAGGTAAAAAATAAATAAAAAGGTGAAATGTTTCAAGTCTACACATTTCGCCCTTTTTTATTTATATAATATATAGTATACTATATGGTATATATTAGATACGAGGAGGTGTTAGTATGTCTAATCGGGTATTTAAGAGTGTTGTTTGCCAAATCAAAGAGGTTATTGGAAGAGATGTAGGAATATTGGATGATACAGGGCGGATGATAGCCTGCTCTGATGGGTCGAGAAATGATGAACAGATGAATTATATACTTGATATAATACAAGATAATAAGGAGATAATTACTTACGAGGGATATACCTTTCAGGCTGTAGGTAAGAATAATCATTTAGAATATATTGCTTTTGTATCAGGGGATGACAATCAAGCTCAAAAATATTGTGCGTTGATTGCTATTAGTATAGAAAATATAAAGCAGTTGCATAATGAAAAATATGATAAAGGTACGTTTGTCAAAAATGTGATTTTAGATAATACCTTGCAGGGTGACATTATTATAAAAGCAACGGAGCTGCACATCGAAATAGATGCATTTAGGGTTGCTTTCTTGGTACGAAGCTATGGAAACGATAATTTTCATATTTATGATATTATACAGAACCTATTTCCTATGAAAGATGAAGATTTTGTATTTGCAATAGATGATAATAACATTGTATTGGTAAAAGAAGTGAAGGACGAATGTGAATCAGCAGAAGTTGAAAAGATTGCAAAGACTATTATGGCTGCGATTAATATGGAAACATCAGTAAAACTATCTATAGGAATAGGTACGATAGTAAGCAATATCAGGGAGTTAGCGAAGTCCTATAAGGAAGCACGTGTGGCGTTAGAAGTAGGCAAGGTTTTTGAGAATGAAAGTACCATTATTAATTATGACAATCTAGGTATTGGCAGATTAATATATCAATTACCAACTACGCTATGCACACTTTTCCTTTCTGAAGTATTTAAAAAAGAATCTATTGATACATTGGATGAGGAAACTATTTCAACGATAAATAAATTTTTTGAAAACAATCTGAATGTAAGTGAAGCATCACGTAAGCTTTATGTTCATAGAAATACTCTTGTTTATCGTCTGGATAAGATACAGAAATTAACAGGGCTAGACCTGAGGATTTTCGATCACGCAATTGTATTTAAAGTTGCAATGATGGTAAAGAAGTATTTAGATTCTAACCCGATAAAAATATAATTTAAAATTGAGCTGATTTCAAAAACACATTATGACACCTGGGAAATACTTTTCCGGGTTTTTTATTTGTGGATTTTTCTTATACAACATCTTGTGCTTTTAAATATAAGAAGAAACTGTATATAGTAAAAAAAATAACTCCTAGTTTTTTACAAGAAAGTTGGGAAATAAGAAGGATTTTTGTCATGTTATGTAGAATAATGAATAAGAATTAAATGAAAGTGGAAGGTGTGGAAAATTGATATTACTTACGCATGTATCCAAGACATACAGTAATGGCACATCAGCTTTGAATGACATAAGCTTATATATAAATAAAGGTGAATTTGTATTTGCAGTGGGACCTAGCGGGGCGGGTAAATCTACACTGATTAAATTGTTAATGAGGGAGGAGACTGCTTCAGCGGGTAACATCATTATTAATGATTATGATATATGTAACTTGAGGAGGAAGGATATTCCTTATCTAAGAAGAAGTATAGGAGTAGTTTTTCAAGATTTCAGATTATTGCCGAATAAAACAATATATGAGAATGTTGCTTTTGCAATGCAGGTAGTCGAAGCATCTTCAAAAGAGATACGCAGGCAGGTTCCTTTTCTGCTTAGCATGGTAGGGTTGAGTAATAAGGCAAGAATGTATCCTCATCAGTTGTCAGGAGGAGAGCAACAGCGGGTTTCGTTGGCGCGTGCGTTGGCAAATAATCCGGCAGTGCTTATTGCAGATGAGCCTACTGGGAATCTTGATCCAGAGACAGCTTGGGATATTGTAAGGCTAATTCATGATATCAATAAAAGAGGGACAACGGTAGTAATGGCCACTCATGCCAGAGAAATTGTAAATCATATGAAAAAACGGGTCATTGCATTGGAAAAAGGGATGCTGGTTCGTGATGAAGAGAAAGGCGTGTATGGCTATGAAAGTTAAGACGATGAAGTACTTTGTTAAGGAAGGATTTTCTGGTATTTGGACTAATCGTATGATGAGTTTAGCGTCCATTGGGGTTGTCGTTGCGTGTCTTGTAATTTTTGGAATGTTTGCATTGGTTACTTCGAATATAAATTATATTGGAGGTCAAGTGAAGGAACAATTGCAAATCAAGGTTTTTATTGATGAAAATGTATCTGTTGATAAATTAACTGATATAGAGATAGAGATAAAAAGTATTCCTTATATAAAAGAATGTATTCTTGAAACTAAAGAACAGGCTTTGGAAAATTATAAGAAGCAATTAGGTGATGACGCGCATGTGCTTGAAGGATTTGAAGAGCATAATCCTCTGAGGAATGCATTTATTATCAATCTTGACGAAAAACTGTCAGATATTAAAATTGTTGATGAGGTCGTTGACCGCTTAGGTGCCATACAAGGAGTGGTTAAGGTTAGGAATCATCGGGAATCAGTTGATAAGCTGCTTAAAATTACAGAGTTTATAAGAATGGCAAGCTTATGGGTTATGATTCTATTAACAATTGTTGCTGTTTTTATTATATCTAATACAATTAAATTAGCTGTCTTTGCCCGCAGAAGAGAAATAAATATTATGAAGTTTGTAGGAGCGACAGATTGGTTCATACGATGGCCGTTCATTATGGAAGGAATGGTCATTGGCTTAATAGGTGCATTAATCTCTTTGGCATTGGTTGGATATGGATACAACTACATCTTAAAGTTTTTTTATCAGAGCATTAATATTTTTAAATTAAGAGATTTTTCAGAGATAGTAGAAGGCTTAGCAATTATTTTTATTCTTTTTGGGACAAGTATCGGTATGATAGGAAGTGTTATATCTATAAGAAAATACTTGCGTGTATAAACCGCAGAAGCCGTTATCCGAAGATAGGTATATATATTAAAGGGGAGCAGTGAGGTTATGAAAAAGCAATCAGAAGCTATTGTTATAATCATGATAACAATATTTTTAATGGGAGTCATCTTGCCGGTAAATGCAAAAGATTTAAACCAACTTGAAAAAGAACTTAATAATGTGAATAGTGCTATGAATAAAGCACAGCAAGGTTTAAAATCTGTCCAAACCCAAAAAAAAGGTGTATCTAGTGAGCTTGAAAAGCTAGATATGGAAATTGATAAGACAGAGGATGAGCTAAGTAGTATTAATAAGCTGCTTCAAGAAAGTGAAGAAAAGATTAAGCAGAAAGAGAACGAGTTAGTGAATGCATCACAGGTTGCTGAAGAACAATTTGAGATGCTTCAGCTGCGGGCGAGAACCATGTATGAGGATGGAAATGCAACCTATCTGGAAGTACTGTTTGCTTCTGAAAACTTTGGAGATTTTATATCTAGGCTTGAAATTGTAAGAGAAATTGTTGAATATGACAATAATCTGTTGGCTCAGCTGAAGGAAAATAAGAATAAGATTGAAAAGGCAAAGGAGATCGCAGAGGCAGAGAAAGACAACAGAGAAAAAATTAAAAATCGTGTTGTTGCCGTAAAAGAAGACTTGGGCCAAAAACAGGTTTCCAGAAGTCAATTGATGCAGAGACTTTCTCAAGAGGAAAAGGAATACGCCAAACAGTTGGATGCCTTGGAGCAAACATCCAAGCAGGTTGAAAAAGAAATTAAAAGACTGCAGGAAGAAAATAAAAGGAAATATGCAGGTGGCAAGCTTGAATGGCCAACGCCTGGGGTGTATCGTATCACATCCCCATTCGGTAATCGATGGCATCCTATTTTAAAAAAGAATAGTATGCATACAGGAGTAGACATTGGAGCTTCTTCAGGAACAGATGTAAAGTCTGCAAATGACGGGCAGGTGATCATGGCTACATGGAACGGTGGATATGGGCAATGTATTATTATAGATCATGGGGGCGGTATTGCTACATTATATGCACATAATAGTAAACTTCTGGTTAAGGCCGGTCAGGAAGTAAAAAGAGGACAAACTATATCAAAGGTAGGTAGCACCGGCTGGTCAACCGGTCCACATCTGCATTATGAGGTCAGAGAAGGTGGAAGTCCGGTGAATCCTATGAAGTATTATCCTGAATAGGTGGGGAGAGAGATTAAGGTTGTTTTTAATAATCTTAATCTTTATTTCTTTTTATTAATAAGGTATAATAGTTTATCGTATAAAATATTATAATGAAGTAGAGTTTTGATACTGGGATATGGGATTTTTCAGAAGTTGTTTTCTGGTATTATAAGGAGATGGGATAAATTGTTTAGAAAAAGGACAGTTTTAATTGGTGGAGTTGTAGTAGTGTTGATAACAATGCTTACAACTTTTATCGGTACGAGCATATTATATTTTGCTCTTGGGAATCTGCCACTATATGGCTTATTCAACGCAAAAGGAGATACAGCCCTATATAATAAGATTAATCAAGTGAAGGAAGTAGTGAAGAAGTATTATGTGGAGCCGGTAGAAGATGACAAGCTTATAGAAGGTGCAGCGGCAGGTGTAGCGGCAGCTGTAGAAGATCCATATACCGTATACATGAAAAAGAAAGATTATGATGATTTCATGACACAGACACATGGCAGCTATGCAGGCATTGGAGTTGTCGTATCGGTAGACCCGAAGGATAATTTGATTACTGTTGTTGCGCCCTTTGAAGATACTCCCGGAGAGAAAGCCGGTATATTACCGGGAGATAAGATTATTAAGGTAAATGGTAAGGATGTTTGGGGTGATAAACTGGATGAAGCGGTTAATATGATGAAAGGTCCTGAGAATACAGAGGTCATCCTTACGATTATAAGAAATAGCCTTTCTGATCCTAGAGAAATTACTATCAAAAGAGATATTATTACTATTCAAACAGTAAAACATAAGATAATTGCTGATGATATCGGATACATCCGTATAACGATGTTTGATGAAAAGACCAGCAAGGACTTTGGTGAAGCGTTAGATGATTTGTACAGTAAGAATATTAAAGGACTTATTATTGATGTCCGTGATAACCCTGGAGGTTTGCTGGATCAAGTTGTCGAGATTGCTGACCGTTTAGTGCCTGAAGGCTTGATTGTTTATACTGAAGACAGAAATATGGAGCGCAAGGAAGAACGCTCAGATACAGAGCAAATAGAAATACCATTAGCTGTTCTGGTTAATGGAGGTAGTGCAAGTGCTTCAGAAATTCTTGCTGCTGCAGTTAAGGACCATAATAAGGGAACCTTGGTAGGCACAAAGACATTTGGTAAAGGGCTAGTACAAATGTTATTCCCCCTAGGAGATGGGTCAGCTGTAAAAGTTACGATATCGAAGTATTATACGCCAAGTGGGATATCCATTCAGGATGTTGGAATACAACCGGATGTTGAGGTAGTGTTCCCTGAAGAAGTACAAAAAAGCATTGCTCAAATCAAAGAGGAAGAAGATATTCAACTTCATAAAGCAATAGAAATAGTGCGCAGCAGCAAATAATATGAAAGCCTCCGAATATGGAGGCTTTGCTAGTAGCGGAAGGGGAGTCAAATGAGCAAGCAGATAGTGCCAGGTAGTTTCTCTCTGATGAAAAAAATGAATACTTCTCTTATTTTAAATACAATACGAGAAAAAGGGCCTGTATCCAGGGCGAAAGTCGCTAAGATTACCGGACTTACTCCTGCTACGATTACCAATATTACTTTTGAGTTAATTAATTATAACTTGGTGCTAGAAGCAGAAAGAGGTGAATCGAGTGGTGGACGAAAGCCTGTAATGCTTCGTATCAATTCAAATGGATATTATGTAATAGGTATATATATCGGTTCTAAAGGTGTAAAAATTATAGCAGCGAACTTGAATTCTGAACCAATTTATTGTGATGATATCAATATTACTGGAAATGTTTCAAGTGATAGTATACTGGACGGAATTAAACAAAAGATTAATAAATGGAGGAAAAATAACAAGGATAAAAAAATACTAGGAGTAGGAATAGGGGTTCATGGGCTAGTAAACTCTAAAGAAGGGGTTTCTATATATGCACCGAACTTAGGATGGGAAAATGTAGCTATTAAGGAGAATTTAGAAAAGGAGCTGGGGATTCCTGTTTTCGTAGATAATGATGTTCGAACGATGACATTAGGTGAAAGCTGGTTTGGACGTGCAAAAAACGTGTCTGATTTTGTTTTTATATACGTTGGTTATGGAATCGGAGGAAGTATTGTTATTGATAATCAGCTTTATCGTGGAGCAAGTGAAGGAGCAGGAGAAGTGGGGCATACTACCATTGATATTCATGGCCCCAAATGCAGCTGCGGTAACTATGGATGTTTGCAGGCATTAGCTTCTGAGCAAGCAATGATCAATGATATAAAACAAACTTTAGCAAAGAATCAAAAAACGATAATAAGTGACTGGATTAGAGGAGATTTATCTAATATTTCCCCGGAAATAATCTATAAAGCAGCATTATCAGGTGACGAGGCTGCACTAAAACTAGTTAAAGAAAAAGCCATGTATTTAGGCGTAGCTATTGCAAATATTATTAATACATTCAATCCTTCTTTAGTGATTATTAATGGAAAGATTGCAGTATTAGATAAAATCGTTATGGATTGTATTAAAGAAGAAGTAAGCTGGAGGAGCATGAAATATTTACAATCTTCTACAAATATCATTTTTTCTACATTAAATCAGAATGCTGTGTTAAAGGGTACCGTTGCACTGGTGATGAGTGAAATTTTTGAAAATCCGGGGTTGATTTACCCAATGGCTACCAGAGAGAAGACTCCTGCTTACAAAAGCGGGAGGTAAGTACTAATAAGTTTTTCGCGATGCATAAAACCAAATTTTCTCCATACACTACCACAAAAGGAGGGATGCGTTATGGAGAAGAAGGTAAACGAAGCGGATGAGAAGCTTAAGTTTGAGATAGCCGAGGAGTTAGGATTATTAAAAAAAGTTGATGAGCTAGGTTGGAAAAGTCTTACTGCAAAAGAGACTGGGAGAATTGGAGGATTGATGACTGGACGGAAGCGTCTTACGAGAGAAAAGAGTCAGCAGATTTAAGCTGTTGGCTTTTTTTATTTACTTACCGCCTAATCCCTTTTATATGTATAAATCTTATATACTCCCAATTATAATTAGATAAAGGATAATTATCTCTATCGATTGTATGTGCTGCAATTTCTATGTTGCTAATTTGAGGAATATAACCTGTGCGGACAATAATAGGTGAATGGTTGAAGTCATCAATTTTATTGAAGGATAGCTGCACTATATCACCCGGCTGTACATCCTGCACATCTACCTCTTCGGCATAAGGTCCCATTCCTATGTTGTTTATAAGAAAGCTGTATAAGAAATCAACACCTGTCCAAGCAGGTGCGCGGTTATTAATGTTGATATAGTACCAACCGGTGTTGCGTGTATAGTTCATAGTGTTACTGCCTGCAAAAACACATTGAGATGCAAAATTGGTACAGTCTCCACCAATATTTTCAAAATCATAGTACCGGGGATTGCGTTTGAATGCCCATTGGTGGGCATATGCAACAGCCTTTGCTCTATTGTATTCTATCAACAGGGTTTTGAATTTTGGATTAACCATTAACATAATACTATCTCCTTATATCCTTGTTTTCATACTTAACTAATATTTATGCTGGAATAAAGAATATCATGTGATGAAATTGACATATTATTATATAAATATAATATTTATATAATATCCCTTTTATTTGATTTTTTTAGTCGTTTCTTTGGATGCAGGGGCTCCAGATAAGCATTAAAGCCGTTATCCAAAGGACGAATAATCAGAGGAGGATTATATGAATCGTATTGGTGTAATCACTACTTCAGACAATATTAAATACAAATATATTCCTGATTGTATTTATCAAAGAATGCCGCGAAAGATAATAAATGCGATATGTTTAACCTTCAAAAAAATTAGATATGAAAGCATCAATATACCTGGCATGGATGTAAGCATTACTGCAGTACGATTGCCTGTCACAGCGCAGCAGCTTGACACGCTGGGGCAAAGAAGTTTAGAATATTTCTGCAATACAGCAATTGATTATTTTGAAAAGGAAGGGATAGAAAGCATCTTTATTTGTGAATCATTGCAGCTCTATAGAAGAGTGCTAGGTAAGGCATATCAAAGGATACAAAAATACATATATAGGGGCAAGAAGTTATTTATATCCCTATGTGTGGAAATATCAAAAAAAATATGCAAAATCTTAGAGTTGAATCCTATTGAAATGCGTATAAGAATTATAGAAAGCTCCTATAGTTGGAAGTCTAAGCTATTTATAAGCATGCTTTCACCTCACGCAAAGTATATTTCCTTAGTAACACATAATATAAAAGATGCCCAGGCAGATATGGATAAAATATATGAGGAAACAGGACTTACTGTTCATGTTTCGGATAGACCTGTCAAATCATCAGAATTGGAACTAGTCTATGTTCTTGATGACGCTAGTCAATATTTTACTAAGGAGTTTCTTGGAGCTCATACTATTTTGTTTTTTTTGAGTCCTGAAGGGAGCAGTAGCATTGATACTAATAATATTATTATGGATGGCATAGATATAAGAATGCCCTCTAGACTCAATGAGATAACAAAGACCTTAAATTTGACAAATACTGAGGCATTTATAGAAGCTATTTTATCGCTTGAGTTAGTAAATACATTTAGTGATAAGGACTATAACTATTATGATGAAATGAAAAAATCATTTGAGCGATTAGGATGTAAAATAAATGCGTTAAAGTCGAGGGATACCATAGTTAATATAAAGTGGCTTGAGAGAATCACAAGAAGCATGAAAGATTGTTAAATAATATCTTATTGACAATATATGAACTGTTGTTTATAATAGAAAAAAATTAACACAAAAGCATTTCATGAATAATTACATTGTTATAGCATATATTATCAACATAAAAAATTGCAATATGTTTTCAATATTATTCCACTGCCATATTTATCGCCATAATATTTTTAATATCATAGTTTGAGAAATAGACAGTAAAAGGAGAGAAATAAAAATGACGGGTGCTAAACAAATTGTATTAACTTATGAGGGTCTTGAAAAATTGGAAAAAGAGCTTGAATATCTAAAGACCATAAAAAGAAAGGACATAGCTGAAAAGATTAAGCAAGCTATTGCTTTTGGTGATTTATCTGAAAACTCTGAATATGATGAAGCAAAAAATGAACAAGCTCAGGTTGAGGTTCGTATCGTACAGCTTGAGAATATGCTAAAAAATGCTAAAGTAATAGATGAAGAAGATATTAATACTGATATCGTGAGTATAGGGGCAAAGGTTACTCTGTTAGATCAAGAATTCGATGAAGAAATAGAATATACGATTGTTGGTTGTACTGAAGCTGATCCAAGCAGTTATAAAATATCCGATGAATCTCCTGTAGGAAGTGCCTTGTTAGGTCGGAAAGTAGGTAATGTCGTAGATGTGGCAGTTCCTGACGGCATATTAAAATTTAAGGTATTATCTATAAGTAAATAATAAGTGGAATAAGTGGGAGTAAGAAATTATAAAAGATTTCTTGCTCCTTGTTTTATCCTGTATTTTTTATTTTACAAAAAAATGAATATAATATATAATAGATTCCACATAGATTCAAACAGGAGGTTACACGATGACAGAGCATATACAAGAGATGGAGTTAAGTGAAATACTTAAAGTCCGTAGAGAAAAATTAAAAGAATTGCAAGAAGCGGGACAAGACCCCTTTAAGATAGTAAAATTTGCAAAGACTCATAGTGCGAAAGAAATTATCAATCATTTTGATACTTTGGAAGGCACAGAGGTCACAGCAGCAGGAAGATTAATGTCTAAAAGAGGAATGGGTAAAGCTTCTTTTTGTGATTTGCAAGATAGAGAAGGAACGATACAACTATATATCAGGGTGAATGAAGTTGGAGAAGATACATATAATCAGGTAAAAAGGTTTGATATTGGAGATATTATCGGTGTTAAGGGTGAAGTGTTTAAAACCCATAAAGGAGAAATATCTATTAAAGTAACAGATATTGTGTTGTTATCCAAATCGTTGCAGCCGCTTCCGGAAAAGTGGCATGGCTTGAAAGATATGGACTTAAGATATCGTCAAAGATACGTAGATTTGATTGTAAACCCTGAAGTCAAAGACACTTTTATTAAAAGGAGTAAAATTATAAAAGGTATCCGAGAATTTCTAGATAAGAGGGGGTACTTAGAGGTAGATACGCCTATTCTTAATACTATTCCTGGAGGTGCAGCTGCAAAACCTTTTATAACACACCATAACACATTGGATATTGACATGTATCTAAGAATAGCTACTGAATTGCATTTGAAAAGATTAATTGTTGGTGGATTAGAAAAGGTCTATGAGATGGGAAGAATTTTTAGAAATGAAGGGATGTCTATCAAGCATAATCCCGAGTTTACCACTATTGAGCTTTATGAAGCCTATACTGATTACAAAGGTATGATGGAATTGACGGAACAAATGATTTCAACTGTTGCGCAAGAAGTATTAGGTACAACTAAGCTCGTATATCAAGATGAAGAGATTGACCTTACTCCTCCGTGGAACAGGATGACAATGATTGAAGCTATCAAAAAGTATACCAATATAGATTTTGCAGCCATTGTTACTGATGAGGAAGCTAGAACTGCTGCGAAAAGCTTAAAAGTACATGTGGAAGGTAAACATTCAAGGGGTGAAGTCATTAATCTCGTTTTTGAAGAATGTGTAGAAGAAAAGCTTGTACAACCGACCTTCATTATGGACTATCCGGTAGAAGTATCACCACTTGCGAAAAGAAAACCTGATGAACCGATGCTGACGGAAAGATTTGAACTTTTTATCACTCGCAGAGAATTGGCAAATGCTTTTTCAGAATTAAATGATCCCATTGATCAAAAAGAACGATTTGTTAAGCAGGTACAAGCCCGAGAAGCTGGTGATGAGGAAGCAAATATGATGGATGATGATTTTATAAATGCGTTAGAATATGGTATGCCTCCTACAGGTGGTTTAGGAATTGGAATTGATAGATTGGTGATGCTTCTTACAGATTCTTATTCGATACGTGATGTACTCTTATTTCCTACAATGAAGCCTAGAGATTAAGACTGTAAATATTTGATAAAAAGTAGGTATTATAACCTACTTTTTATTGTTTTGTAATAAGTTTTATGATAGTATAGAGATGTCAATTGAATCAATGGAGGAGATATGATGGCATCGAATTTGGTTTTTACAGTAAAAGAGACAAGTGACTCTGTTATCACTGTTGCATTAAGTGGGGAAATTGATATTTCAACTGTAGGAGAATTGAAAGAGAAGTTATATAATAGTATTGAACAAAATTATCAAACCATCAAATTAGACTGTATGAGCTTAAATTATATTGATAGTACAGGTTTGGGAGTTCTAGTCGGAGCGTTAAAAAAAGTGAAGCATTATGACGGAGAGATTGTTTTAGTGAATTTAAAGAATAACATAAAAAAGTTATTCTTGATTACCGGGCTTGATAAGGTATTTGTGATTGAGGAGTGAGTGCTGATGAGTCAGTTATATGAAAAGAATAGTTTGAACAAGCAGGAGATTGACTTAACAGTACCTTTGGTGCCTGATACAGTTCGGATCGTGCGGCTTACTGTTTCTGGAATTGCCAGTAGAATGGGATTCTCCATCGACGAGATTGAAGATATAAAGGTAGCCGTAGCGGAGATTTGCAATAGAATTATTACACAATGTGAATCTATCTCAGAGCGGTGTGTCATTAAATTTAATGTATTAGATGAACAACTTAAGGTCAGTTTCGAGTTTGAAGATAAAAAGCCGAAAGGTTTTGAATTATTTAATGAGGATGACATATTTGGTGTTTCTATCGTGAACTCTCTAGTGGATGAAGTGGATTTGTATACTGGTAAAGGTGAAGGGATTGTCACGTTGTCCATATCGTTAAAGGAGAAATAAACATGGCGGTAGTAAAAGTTGCAAATGAATTAGAACATATGTCAGAAGAACAATTATTTTTAGAATATATAAGTACAAAAGATAAGTCAACAAGAAATTATATTATTAATAAATACTTATATATTGCTGAAATTCTTACAAAGAAATTTTTGAACAGGGGACTAGAGTATGATGACCTCTATCAAGTTGCGTGTATCGGGTTGATACAAGCAGTCGAGCGGTTTGATGCAGACAAGGGTGTAAAATTCTCTAGCTTTGCTACTCCTACGATTATTGGTGAAATTAAAAGGCATTTCAGAGATAAAGGCAATATTATAAGAGTACCAAGAAGGATTTATGAAATATATCAAAAAGTAAATCAAGCAAAGCATGCTTTATCTCAAACATTAGGAAGAGTTCCTAAGGTGGAAGAGATAGCAGAATATCTTAATCTTTCCGAGGAAACTATACTAGAAGTGATTGAATCTGCCAATGTAAGTGCTGTTCAATCTTTGGACCAGTCGGTTTATTCAGATGAGGAGACGACCCTTGAAGCGTTCTTGGGCGAAGAGGATTCTACATTTTCCAGAATTGAAAATAAAGATTTTATTGAGAAAAGTCTTAAAGATTTTAATGAAGCAGAGAAAGAGTTCATTCATCAGAGATATTATAAGAAGAAGACACAAAAACAGATTGCTGAACTACTTGGCGTATCTCAGATGTATGTTTCAAGGCTCGAAAAGAAGATTATTGATAAATTCAAAAGACTGTATTATAAAAGTGTTAATTAAATTAGCACTTTTATTTTGATTGTTGGATAATGGATTCTGAGATTCATTCAGAGCCAAAGCTCCGCCTGAACCTAAGAATCATGTTTATTTGCTTGTAAATAGGGTAATGATGATATAAAGTGATTCTTAATTAAAATTGGGGCAAACTTCATTCTAAGTTTTAGAAGGTGGGAGTAGATTGAAAAGTAATTATTCCTGTTCCATAACTATCTCTGCAAATATACAGTGGATTCCGGATACTGTTGAAAAGATAATGGACTTCCTTAAATCATATATGTACTTAAATGAGGAGATAGTCTTTGAGACAAGGGTTATTCTAAATGAATTATTAGTAAATGCAGTAGTCCATGGCAACAAGAAAGATAATAGTAAAAAGGTACATGTTAAGGCAGGTGTATGCGAGGATCATAGAATATATATTATTGTAGAGGATGAAGGAGAAGGTTTGGTGATAGAAGAAAAGCTTTGTAATGAGGAAGTATTTGATTGCAATGCTGCAGTGGAAGTTTTTTGCTTGAATGAAAGCGGACGTGGTCTTATCATTACATCATCACTTTGTGACAGTCTAAAGAGAAATAAGAAAGGAAATAAAGTTGTAGTACTTAAAAGACCTGTCAAGGGTATATAGAGAATAACGTCGAATAACAAAGGAAAAAGAAATATAGCAAGAATAGATCTTATTATTGATGTCTAATGAAGTATTTTTGTAGTTGAAACTAGAAAACAGTTGTGTTATATTAATAAAGTTGTTGCTAGCGGCAGGCATTTTGAAGGTGGCTGTGATTTAGTAACGGATGAAAAGAATATTGTTGACAACTGTAAGGTTATGTGATAACATAGTAGAAGTCGGCAATAAAATTCGACAAATAAAGTACAATCAAATTGGTCTTTGAAAATTAGATAGCGTAAGAGGTTCTCGTTAATTATAGCCCGGAGCTTGGAGCTGGGAGCTAGGAGTTGAAAAACTTCAGTTCAGGTAAAAAGCGACGGATAAATTGAGA
>JBFWMP010000036.1:0-20008 GCA_050251575.1 Clostridia bacterium | reverse complement strand
ATTTCGAACGGTTCCGTAAAAAATAGTTTTAGTTGTTCATATGATAAAGGAGGTGAAAAAATGGCGCAGGTGCTGGAAATGGTTTTTAAAAATCAGGGACAAAAAAATTTCAGTATTTCTTTAAATGATCCCAGAGCAGATTTAACTCCGGCAGAAGTAAAAACTGCAATGGACGCTGTTATAGAAAAGAATATCTTTAAAAGCAGCAGCGGAGATGTAGTAGAAGTATCGGGCGCAAGGATTGTAGATAGAACTATTACAGAGTTGCAATTAATGTAAATCTGTTAATGTAATACCCTAGGGTTTAATAAACCTAGGGTATTATTATGTAAAAAAATGTAGATAAAATAATATACATCCATTTCATAATATAACATATTTTGTATTTTGAGTTTGTTATAATATCCGGGTAGTCAAACAAAAAAGGAGGAATATGTTATATGCAGTGTAAGATAGTAATCTTAATGGATAATAGATATTTAGATGGTTTCATTGTTAGATTTGATGATGATTCTATGGCAATAAGATGCACATTGAGAAAAGGTATTGTACTGGATACATTGGTGCATATACATATTTATAATCCTGTGAAAGGTGAGGTTATTCTTTGTGGAGTAGTAAACAGCATTATTGAAAATATGATTAGGTTGGTCAATGTAAAATGTATAGCAATTAATCAGCGGAGAAAAGATGCAAGGGTTAATATAGATGTTAAGTTATATGTGAATAAAATACAAGTAGGAGGAAGTAAGCTGATTGATTTAGAGAAAAATATGTTATTTAAGTCTGTTGATATAAGCGCGGGTGGTATTTTATTGCACAGCCAGTTGGATATTCCCACAAATTTAAGATTTCATTTGCAAATTCCTGCAGAAGAATTAATAGCGTGCACTGCGCAAATAGTAAGAAAGGAAAAAAAGGAACATGGATTTTTCTATGGATGTGAGTTAATAGATATAAGTGAGTCAAAGAAGGATAAGATTAGGGAATTTGTATTTAAGAAACAGATTGAAGAATATAAAAATAAGCGTGTTCTAAAAACAATAAATTTTTAATTATATTCTTGATTGGTATGAACAGCCTCTGTGGAGGCTGTTTTTTATACACTTTTTAGTTGATAAGATAAGAATATAATGGTAAAGTAAAAGCAAAGTAATAATCAGTAATGAGTAAAGGAGAATAACATTGAGAAGGATTCTAGAAGTTCTTAAAAAACATATTATTATTGTTCTTTTACATATGGTCTATTCTGCTATCATATTTACCATGCTTTTCAAAGGAAGAAAAGCAATAACATTCAATTTGGATCAATTAACAGATTTTTCTTTTATAAAAGGCGTTTTTTTAGATGAAACGCAGAGGCTGCTAGTTTTTTGTTTTGTTAGTGCAGTTTTTTTATCAATCATATATTATTTTATTGCTGAAAGTGTTAAAAACAGAAAGATATATATTCATAGTTTTTTAAAAGGGGCTGCCCAATATAGCGTATTAAACTTTTTGAGTTATATCATGTGGATTCCTTTTTGTTTTATTTTCACGATGTGCATAGGAATTATTTCTATCCCATCTATCGTTATTGCTTTTCCATTATTGGAGGGAAAAGAAGAGTTCTTTATTCCAGCAATTATTTTATGGGTCGTCACAGTGCTTGTTATTCTATTTACAACCTTGCTTTTTAATTTATATATGATATTCTGGTATCCAAATATCTTCTTAGCGGAGAAAAATATATTTATCGCTTTTAAACAATCCAGTAAAATCGTAAACGATTATTTTTGGAGGCTTATATTCTTTTCTGTTATCTCTCTATTCAATTCTAGCTTATTTTTGTTCATAATTATTTGTGGATTTTTCTTTGTTTATCAATCAGTTGAGCCACTTACTAATGTGCTTCTTTGGGTGGGAGTCATATTTACCAGCTTATTTAACATACTATTAAAAACATATACCTTCGTTTTTGTAAGAGAATATGGTAAGTTATCGGATGAAGAGTTTGAAGTACCGAAAAAAGGAATATCAGATACAAAAGGAATGTAATGCATAAAAAGTTTTTGACAGTTCTGTATTGTATAATAGAGCAGATTATTATCAAGGAGTGAAAAGCGTGATAATTGAGGAAGGCAAAAATGATATTTATCGCATATTGAATGCAGATCAGGATGCCCCTTTTCTAAGTGATTATGATCTTTATCTTTTCAACAAGGGTGATAATCGTTATGTCTATCAAAAATTAGGAGCACATCTATTAACAGTAAATCATGTGCAAGGGACATATTTTGCGGTCTGGGCACCTTGTGCAAGGAGAGTAAGTGTGATAGGGAATTTCAATCAGTGGGATGGTCGTGAAAGCCCTATGCATTCCATAGGCAGCTCGGGAGTCTGGGAAATTTTTATCCCGGGCATTGGCGATGGTGATATTTATAAATATGAGATTAAGACGCAAGCGGGAGACATCTTAAAGAAGGCAGATCCTTATGCCTTTTACTGTGAGTTGCGGCCTCATACAGCTTCTGTTGTATATGACATTGATTGCTATGGTTGGAAGGATGAAGATTGGATGCAGGAAAGAACCTGTATCAATCAGATGGAAAGACCTGTTGCGATCTATGAGGTGCATATGGGTTCATGGATGAGGACATCACAGGAAGAGAATGGATTTATATCTTATAGAGATGCAGCAGATAAGCTTGTAAATTATGTGAAGGATATGGGCTATACACACATTGAATTTTTACCGCTTTCCGAGTATCCTTTTGATGGTTCATGGGGCTATCAGGTAACCGGATATTATGCAGTAACTCCACGGTATGGAAGGCCGGAAGATTTTATGTATTTAGTAGATGTGTGTCACCAGAATCATATTGGGGTGATTATGGATTGGGTGCCGGGGCATTTTCCAAGAGATGAGCATGGCTTACGGTGCTTTGATGGAAGTGCACTTTATGAGCATGAAGATCCGAAGCGGGGAGAGCATCCTGAGTGGGGAACGATGGTATTTAACTATGGACGCAATGAGGTAAAGAATTTTTTGATTTCTAATGCCTTCTTTTGGTTTGAAAAATATCATATTGATGGGCTTCGGGTAGATGCGGTCGCATCCATGTTATATCTTGATTATGCTAAGAGTAATGGACAATGGATTCCGAATCAATATGGAGGAAGAGAGAATATTGAAGCCATAGAGTTTTTAAAGCACTTAAATAGTACAATATATCAAGAGTATCCGGGCATTGTTATGAGTGCAGAAGAGTCTACATCGTGGCCGCTTGTCTCCAGACCTCCTTACCTTGGGGGGTTGGGTTTCGGCATGAAATGGAACATGGGTTGGATGAACGATTTTCTTAGATACACGAGCATGGATTCAATACATAGAAAATATCATCATAATCTAATTACCTTTAGCTTGATGTACGCCTTTTCTGAAAACTTCATTCTTCCGTTGTCTCATGATGAGGTGGTACATGGAAAACAGTCTATGCTGGATAAAATGCCGGGGGACTACTGGCAGAAATTTGCAGGTTTAAGAGCAGCATATGGATATCAATATGGTCATCCGGGGAAAAAGTTGCTGTTTATGGGTGGGGAGTTTGGGCAATTTATTGAATGGAAATATTATGATAGTTTAGACTGGCATCTATTGGATTATGAATTGCATAAAAAAATGCAGGATTATGTAAAAGACTTAAATAGATTATACTGCTCTGAAAAGGCTCTATATGAGGTGGACTTCAGCTATGACGGATTTGAATGGATTAGTTGTGATGATGCAGACCATAGTATTGTGTCATTTATGCGGAAGGGTAAGAATTGGCAGGATGCATTAATTTTCGTATGTAACTTCACGCCGGTAGTACATGATCACTACCGTATAGGAGTTCCGTTTGACCTATATTATAAAGAAATATTTAATAGTGATTCGGAGATGTATGGAGGAAGTAATGTAGGTAATTGTGGAGGCTTGAATGCACAAGACATTTCTTGTAATAATAGACCCTATTCCCTTGCTATCCGCATTCCCCCATTAGCGGTAGTGGTATTTAAGCCGGTATTTGACGAAAGAAAGGCAGAAGGAGTTACACAGAAGGATAATTAGGTCAAGGACATATATTTACAGGAGGAAGACATGAAAATAGCGGTAATAGATGGGCAAGGTGGAGGATTAGGTAAAGCACTGATAGAAAGGATAAGTAAAGAGATAGGAAGTAATATGACTATTATAGCGCTCGGAACTAATTCAATGGCTACCACTTCTATGCTTAGAGCCGGTGCACATGAAGGTGCTACCGGTGAAAATGCTATTGTGATCAATGCACATAAAGCAGATATTATTATAGGTTCGGTAGGAATATTAGCAGCCAACTCCATGTTGGGGGAATGCACGCCCCGAATGGCTGAGGCTATAGGCAGCAGCAATGCAAGGAAAATCTTAGTCCCTTTAAATCGATGTGGATTGGAAATCATAGGTACCGGGGGGGAGTCTTTACCCAGCCTAATTGATGCATTAATATTGAGAATAAAAGATATTTGCAGCATAAATGAAAAAGAGTGTAATAAATAAAAGATATTAGGGGTTTAATGTAGAGTTTAATCCTATCTATTCAATGGTTTTAAATTTCACTAGTAGGGTAAGAATAAACCATGATAACAAACCTTGAGGAGTGATAGGAATGGTAAACACACAACCGTTTACATTTATTATGTTTGGTGGTACGGGAGATTTGGCAATTCGAAAGCTGATTCCTGCCCTTTATAATCTATATATTGAAAAAAGTATTCGAGTCTCCTTTTCTGTCATAGGTGTTTCTAGAAAACCAATGACACATCAGGAATTTGGAAAGTTTTTTATAGATGGAGTGAAAAAGTATTCGCGGAATAAATATGATGAAGAGTTGTTTGTTAAAATGATAAGCTCTTTTTACTATGTTTCTGGAAGTTTACAAGAGGATTACACTTATAAGAAGGTAATTGACATTTTGAAGGATATTGAAGGAGTCAAGAAAAACAGACTATTTTATCTCGCTACAGCTCCTGAATATTTTCCTGTTATCGTGGAGAATCTTACTAAGCATGATATACTTCAAAGAGGGGCAGTTGCGCCATGGCACAGGATAATTATTGAAAAGCCTTTCGGCTCCAATCTGGAATCAGCAAGAATATTGAATCAACGTTTAGAACGCCTAGTGGATCAAGAACAGATGTACCGTATAGATCATTATCTTGGGAAAGAGGCAGTGCAGAATTTTCTGGTACTTCGCTTTGCGAATGGTATTTTTGAACCTCTTTGGAATAATAAGCATATCGATCATATTCAAATTACAGTTTCTGAGACGGTGGGGGTAGGTACCAGAGGAAGATATTATGAAGAGGCTGGGGCGGTTAAGGATATGCTGCAGAATCATATCGTTCAACTTCTATCCTTAATAACAATGGAGCCTCCTGTAGATTTTGATGCAGAGTCTATTTCGTTGGAAAAAGTCAAGATAATCCGCTCATTGAGATTGTTTAATCAACAAGTAGTAATAAGAGGTCAATACGATGGATATACATCAGAAAATGAGGTAAATCATGAATCTGATATTGAGACGTTTATAGCAGCAAAATTAGAAATATATAACTGGAGATGGGCAGGAGTACCGATTTATGTCCGTACAGGAAAGTATCTTCAAGAAAAGAAGACAGAGGTCGTAGTTCAGTTTAAAAATCCTCCATATAATTTATATAAGCATAAAGACATCGATGCCAATAGATTAGTAATAGCAATTGATCCTAAAACTGGCTTTGATTTGCAGTTTAATGTGAAGGAGCCTAGTAGGGAAAATGTTAAAATCAGAGGTGTGAAAATGAACTTTTGTCATGAGTGTGAATTTGGTGATAACACTCCGGAGGCCTATGAAAGATTGCTAATGGATGCTGCCTTAGGTGATGCCACCTTGTTTACTGCTTGGAAAGAGATAGAATATTCATGGAAGCTGGCAGAAGAAGTAATCAGAAAATATGAACATATGAAACCCATTATATATCAAAAAGGAAGCTGGGGACCGGAAGAAGCAAGTGAATTATTAAGGAGTGAGGGAAGGAAGTGGTATCATGACATTATACGACGTAACAATGCCAATCCGTGTGGGAATGGCTGCATACAAAAATAAGCAAGAGCACCAGCCACACATTGAAAAAGTAAGAACGATAGAACAGGGTAGCAATGAAACAAGAGTGAGCGTTTATTCTCATTCAGGAACCCATATAGATGCGCCATACCATATATTAAGCGAGGGATATACATTAGAAAATATACCTCTTAGCCAGATGTATGGTAAGTGCAAGGTGCTGGACTTAACAGATATAGATAGCTGTATAGAATTAAAGCATATTGAAAAATATGTCGTGAGTCGCGGAGATTTTATATTCTTTAAAACGACAAATTCACTGGAGGATAGTTTCAATCCTGAGTTTGTCTATCTTTCTGCCGAGGCAGCTGAGTACCTTGTGAGTTGCGGTGTTGAAGTTGTAGGAATAGATGGATTGAGTGTTGAAAGAAACAGCCCCGACCATATAACTCATCATACGCTGCTCGAGAATAATATACTAATTGTAGAAGGGCTTCGCTTAAAAGATATTCCGGAGGGAGAATACACTTCAGTGATAGCACCTTTACTTATTGTTGGCGGTGACGGAAGCCCGGCGAGAGTGTTGCTGATAAAAGAATAATTCAGATTTCTGAATATTTATTGTATAATATATATATAATTGATGTGAGGAAGTGGGAGTAATGGGCGGAGAGAATACGCCGTTGTATGATGTGAGACGGATTGCGGATTTAAAAGATATGTTATCCCAAAGTGCGGAGCTTTATGGGACCAAGTCGGCATTTCTTGTTAAATCCAAGGAGGGTGGATATTCTCCTATAACTTATCAAGAGTTTAAGGAAGATGTTGATGCTTTAGGGACAGCGCTTCTGAATCTCGGACTAAGAGGTAAACGTATCGCGGTGATCGGTGAAAATAGATATGAGTGGGCGGTAACCTATCTTGCCGTACTATGTGGAGTAGGTACGATTGTACCTTTGGATAGGGAGCTTCCAATTAATGAGATTGAAAATTTGTTAAAGATTTCTGAAGCAAGTGGTATCATTTACTCGGGGAAACAGGAAAAGAGCATCATAAATATTCAATCAGAGCTATCAAGTATCAATACATATGTTTCGATGGATGTAGACGTTGATGCTGAAAATGTGCTTTCATTTTCTATGTTGATAGAAAAGGGAGAAAAATTAATAGCACAGGGAGATACAAGCTATATTAACGAGAAAATTGATGTTGAAGAAATGTGCATTCTTCTTTTTACATCAGGGACGACAGGATTAGCAAAAGGAGTAATGCTTTCTCATAAGAATATATGCACCAATTTGGCGGCAATGTGTTCAATGCTTTATATTGCTAAAGATGATATTTTTCTTTCGGTACTTCCACTTCATCATACATATGAATGTACTTGTGGGTTTTTATGTCCAATCTACCGTGGAAGTGCTATTGCATATAGTGAAGGATTGCGATATATTACTAAAAATATGCAAGAAGCAAAGGCTACAGTGATGCTGGCAGTACCACTTTTGTTTGAATCAATGTATAAAAAGATTTGGCAGCAGGCGGAGAAAGGCGGCATGGCTCTAAAGCTTAGGACGGGAATAAAAATAAATAATTTCTTAAAGAAGTTTGGTATGGATCTCTCAAGAAAATTATTTAATAAGATTCATGAAAACTTAGGAGGTCATCTGCGGATACTTATCAGTGGAGGAGCAGGGATAGATCCAGTAGTTTCTAAAGGCTTTCGTGATCTTGGTCTTCCGATGGTTCAGGGATATGGGCTTACAGAATGTTCACCTATTGTAGCGCTGAATAGAGATTGCTGTTTCAAAGATGATGCTGCAGGGCTGCCGCTTCCAGGAATAGAGGTTAGAATTCATAATCCGGGAGATGAAGGTGTAGGAGAAATCATATGTAAAGCTGACAGTATTATGTTGGGCTATTTTGAAAATGAAGCAGCTACTGAAGAAGTATTAAAAGATGGATGGTTCCATACCGGAGATTTGGGCTTTGTTGACAAAGCAGGATTTGTTCATATTACTGGAAGAAAAAAGAATGTGATTGTTACGAAAAATGGGAAAAATATATTTCCGGAAGAAGTGGAAGCCTATTTAGGCCGAAGTCCATATATTACCGAAAGTTTAGTATGGGGTAAATATGACGAAAGCGACGGAGAAACTTATGTGAATGTCGAAATTTTCCCGAATTTTGAAGAGGTGGAAAAAAAGCTTGGAAAAGAATATAATGAGGAAAAGCTCAGAGAGCTTATAAGCACACAGATTAAAGAGGTAAATCATCAAATGCCATTATATAAAAGAATTAAGAATTATAGCCTTAGAAAAGAAGAATTTATAAAAACGACCAGTAAAAAAATAAAAAGGTTTGCAGAGACTTCAAAAGGATAAAACAAACGCCGGGTTGCACCCGGCATTTGTTTTTAATGCACTTCTACACTTTTAGCTCCAGAAGTTCTCAATATATTTGAGATTTTATCTACATTATTTTCTTCAGTAATCATGCTCCAAAGAATCTTTCCTTTTCTTATTTCCTGCTCATATTCCCGTCCTGCTTCTTCCGGTATGCCGAGGTCAACCAGACCGCCTACAATACCTCCTGTAAGTGCTCCGGAAAGGAGTCCTGCTATAGGACCTGCAGCTGCAATTATGCCTAGACCGGGAATAATCATTGTGCCCATTCCAAGAAGAAGTCCCGCTACTCCCCCTAAAACACCACCGGTAACCGCTCCATCTGAAACATTGTCATTTACGTCAGTATTTTCATTTGTGAAGCCTCTAGTTGCCACACCGTCCTGTTGATTATTATCTTTTGTCACAATGGAGATGTCATCAGTTCTTAATCCTTCATCTTTTACCTGCTTGGCTGCCTTTTCAGCAGATGCATAGGAATCAAAGATACCTACAATAGTTTTTGCCATAAATAGCCCTCCTTTTAAAGTACTCCTATTTAATATTTCAAAATTATTAAATTTTTATACAATATTGATCTTGCAATGATTTTCAGTTTACAAAAAAGGTCTGTAATGATAACATATTTAGTGTATATAGCCGCTTTTTTAAAAGGAGAGAAATATTTTGAGAAAATTTAGAATAAGATTATTGATAATAGCAATTGTTTTTATATTAGCAGGATTGTCCAATGCCTTTGCGCAGAATGCTATAACAGTGTCATCGAATGAATTGCAGATGGATGCAGCTAAGAAATTAGTAGCATTGAATCTCTTAAAGGGATATGATGATGGCACTTTAGGATTGGAAAGGCCGATTCGAAGAGTTGAGTTTTGTGCTGTCGTAACCCGGATGCAGGGATATGAAGGGAGTACGAAATTTGCCGGACAGATACCGTTCAAGGATGTGCAAAAGGATTATTGGGGATATGAATATATTGCAACTGCCTATGAGCTTAAGACTTTGTCGGGTTTCCCGGATGGAACTTTTAAACCTGACAATCAGATTACTTATGGTGAGGCGGTATCCATCCTCGTAAGAGCTATGGGTTATGCCGGAGATGTAAAGGGAGAGAAGTGGCCTGACAACTATATGGAGGTAGGAAGCAGTTTGGGAATCACAAAGAACTTGTCGATAGATTTTAATAGGCCTGTTACAAGAGGTGAAATCTCAATTTTGGTAAGTGATTCGTTAGAGATTGAACTCAAATAGATTGGATGTGAGGTCATGTCAGTAAAGAATCTATTTATGATGATTTTTATGGTTGTTTTTTTCCCCGCCATGATTATTTTTTGCAATATAGATGCATTTTTTTTAATTATGTCTGTTATAATCATTTTACTTTCATTAGGCAGTATTCGTACATTAATAATTTCATCGCAAGCAGAAATTGACGAAGAGGAACTGGAAGATGAAGATGAAGATGAAGATGGAGAAGAGTCTTTTGCAGAAGTTGGAGAGGCGTTAGGAATTGATGCGCGAAGACTGAACTATGGTTTCATCATTGCTATGAATCTAGTCATTATTATATATTTTCTCTATACATTTTTTATTACCGATATCTTGTTATTAAAAGCAGTAGCGATTATCCTTATTGCCGATTGGATATATGATCTTATTGGTGTAATAGATAATATGCTTAATATAGGAAAAGATGATATTGATGGTGATGATGATGAATTTACTTGGAAAGATAGATTGTATGAATTATATTTGTGGATGCACGACATTGTTACCATAATTTTTATAGCGGGTACATTTTTCTTTAAATATATTAAATGAGATGCATATAGTATAGTTTTTCATAAAGGAGTAGGTGTGATGGGTAATATTGATTGGGGACAAGTTAAAGGGATGGTTGCTGGTTTTATAGAAGAACATGAGGACCAAGTGATTTCAGTGGTGGGTAAGATAGGGCAAGTAATTATAATTATTGCATTATCCTTGCTTGTAATAAAATTTGGAACGATGGCGATTAGTAAGTTTTTTGATAAACAGAAAGAATTTAAGTATAAGTTAGATGCGAAAAGAACAGACACTCTTTCTACATTGTGTATCAGTATTCTGCGATATTCAGTATATTTTATAGCGCTGGTTACCCTTTTGGAAAGTGCTTTTGGGATAACTCCAACTACTATTATTACTGCTGCAGGAGTTGGTGGTTTGGCAATAGGCTTTGGGGCTCAAAGTTTAGTTAAGGATGTATTTACAGGTTTTTTTATTTTATTGGAAGACCAGTTCTCGGTGGGGGATATGATTACTGTAGAAGGTATGACGGGAACTGTTGAGGAAATGGGTTTGCGAATCACCAAAATGAGACATTTTGCAGGAGATTTATATATAATACCGAACAGTGGAATACAGAATGTGACTAACCATACAAGGGGCAATAAGGCGGCGATTGTAGATGTAGCTATTGCATATGAAGAGAAAATAGATGCTGCTGTAAATGTTTTAAATAAGATTTGTGAAGAAGCTGCAAAGGAGCAACCATCTATTGTGGAAGGGCCTAATGTCCTTGGTGTGACAAACTTAGGAGATTCGGGTGTAGTCATCAGGGTTCTTGCAAAGACAGTTGCCGGAACGCAGTGGGAAATTGAACGGATACTAAGAAAGAAAATCAAAGATGGCTTTGATGAACAAGATATTGAAATTCCGTATAATAGACTTGTTGTAATTAACAAAGGTAAAGGTGATTAAGAATATGCCAATGAAATTAAATGTAGGGGATATTATAGAGTTGAAAAAGCAGCATCCTTGTGGAAGCAAGCAGTGGGAAGTACTTCGTGCCGGTATGGATTTTCGTATCAGATGCATGGGCTGTGACCACCAGGTGATGCTGGCGCGCCTTAAGCTGGAAAAAAACATTCGAAAAATTATTCAATCCAATGAGGCTGGTTTGGAGGGAGACGGAAGAAATAATAAGATGTAAAAAATATGATTTACTGCTGGCTATTTGGATAGACAAGGCGTATAATAAGAGAGATAACAGAGAACATGAAAAAAAGCTGTTGACAAATATGAATTGGCTTGGTAAAATGTTAAACAATTATAACGAGATTAGAAGGTGTCTCCCACCTCTATAGGTGGCGGGTACCATTTAGTTTTTCAGGCGGTGGGCACATCCGTCGCCTCGTTGAAACGGTGTGTTGTAATTGTTCGTGCAATTACCTCCGTTGTTATAGCAAAATAGGATTTTAAAAGCGATGAAAGAGAGAAAAATATATTTTATCTTATAAGAGAGTCGATGGTTGGTGCGAATCGATAGAAAATATATAGAATAGACTCACTCTTGAGCTGTATATTTGAAATTAAGTAGGATATACCGGTTTATACTCCGTTATTGTATGAGTAGTTTTACTCACTGAGGCTTCTGCTGCAAGGCAGTGGTAAATTAGGGTGGTAACGCGATGAAGCATTCCTCGCCCCTGGTACTTATATAGTACTAGGTGCGGGGTTTTTTTATTTAAAAGTAGTAATAATAATGATGATGAATTACTAGGAGGTGATTGCCATGAAGATGATTGGAGCTGACGCATTAATAAAAGCGTTGGAGGCTGAAAAGGTTACTGTGATTTTTGGATATCCGGGTGCAGCGAATGCACCGATTTATGACTCATTAAGTAAATCAGATATAAAGCATATTCTTACACGTCACGAACAGGGTGCTGCTCATGCAGCGAGCGGCTATGCCAGGGTTACTAGAAAAGTTGGTGTGTGCATGGCTACCTCTGGGCCGGGAGCTACTAACTTAATTACCGGTATTGCTACAGCCTACATGGATTCTATTCCTATTGTAGCAATCACGGGGCAAGTATCGTCTGAGATGATTGGAAGAGATGTTTTTCAAGAGGTAGATATTACAGGTGCTACTGCGCCGTTTTGCAAGCACAATTATTTGGTTAAAAGTGTGAAAGACCTTCCTAGGATAATCAGTGAAGCTTTTCACATCGCTGCAACAGGCAGACCTGGTCCGGTTCTTATTGATATACCAATAGATATACAGTTGAATGAGTTGGAGTTTCAATATCCGAGAGAACTTGATATTAGAGGGTATAAGCCCACGTATAAGGGGAATGGTCTTCAATTAAAAAAGATCGCAGAGGCTATCGCAAAATCCGAGCGTCCGGTGATATGTGCTGGTGGAGGGGTAATTGCTTCAGATGCAGCAGAAGAATTAAAAATAATGGCTGAACAGTCAGGTATCCCGATAGTCACTACTTTGATGGGTATTGGTTCGATTCCTGCTTCTCATCCTCTACACTTAGGAATGTTGGGTTCTCATGGAGTATATGCGGCAAATCAAGCGGTAACACATTCCGATTTGCTGATAGTGATGGGCGCGAGAGCAGGAGACAGGGCAATCAATCAAACTGATAAGTTTGTTAAACACGCACAAGTAATTCACATAGATATAGATCCTGCCGAGATAGGTAAAAATTTAGGTACGCGAATTCCTATTGTAGGAGATGTAAAAATCGTTCTGCAGCAATTGATGAAATACTTAGATTCGGCTTATAAGCAAGAGTGGATAAATACTGTTACTCAGTGGAAAAACAGAAGGATGCAGGAGATTAACATAGAACATGATGGAGAATATGTTAACCCCAAATATGTGATGAAGGTACTATCAGAGCTTACGCAAGGAAAAGCCATTGTCGCTACTGAAGTAGGTCAGAATCAGATATGGGCAGCAAATCACTATCAAACGCTATATCCTGGGACATTCCTTACTTCAGGAGGCTTGGGCACCATGGGGTACGGTCTTCCTGCGGCGATAGGTGCAAAGGTTGGCAAATCGGAGAGTACCGTATTTGTAATAGCAGGAGACGGAAGTTTTCAAATGTCTATGCAGGAATTAGGTACAATGAGACACTGGAATATTGATGTAAAAATCATCCTATTCAATAATCAACGGTTGGGGATGGTGCGAGAGCTGCAAAAGATGAAATTCAAAGGGAATTATTTTTCAGTTGCGTTAGATAAAAATCCTGATTTTATTAAAATTGCAGCAGCTTATGATATACCTGGAGAAAAGATTGTGCACAATAGTAAAATAAAGGCAGCGTTAGAAAAGGCAATAGAATACAAAGGGTCCTATTTGATAGAATTCCAGATAGATCCGGAAGAGAGCACACTGTAAAATGGGGAGGGTAATATAATGCCAAAGCATACCTTATCAGTACTAGTAGAAAACCACGCGGGAGTGTTATCCAGAATAGCAGGATTATTCAGTCGTAGAGGCTTCAACATAGATAGTCTTGCGGTCGGAGTAACAGAGAATCCAAGTGTGTCAAGGATGACTATTGTGGTTGACGGCGATGAATATACTGTAGAACAGGTGACAAAGCAGCTGAACAAACTGATAGATGTTATAAAGATCAGGGAATTGAATCCGAGTGATTCAGTCACAAGGGAGTTAGCACTTATCAAAGTAAATGCAAATTCTACTACACGTTCAGAAATTATTCAGATTGTAAATATTTTCAGAGCGAAGATAGTAGACGTGTCAAAGAGCACCCTTACTATTGAAATGACAGGGTCAGCAGATAAAATTGCCGCCTTTGAAGAAATGCTTAGCCAGTTTGGCATAAAAGAAATGGTTAGAACTGGTGTAATAGCTATCGAAAGAGGTAACCAAGTCATTAAAATTGCAAGCATAGAAGAACATGAAGAATAAATAAAAAAGAAAACAGGAGGTCAGTAAAATGGCAAAGATGTATTATGAAAGTGACTGTAATTTGGAATTACTAAGAGGTAAGACAGTAGCTGTAATAGGATATGGGAGTCAAGGTCATGCACATGCACTCAATCTTCATGAGAGTGGTGTAGATGTAGTAGTTGGCTTATATGTTGGAAGCAAATCGTGGAAGCTGGCAGAGGATGCAGGTCTGAAAGTAGCAACTGCGTATGATGCAGCAGCCCAAGCAGATATTATCATGATTTTAATTAACGATGAGAAGCAGGCAAAGCTATATAGTGAAAGTATAGAACCAAACTTAAAAGAAGGAAAAGCACTTGTATTTGCTCATGGATTTAATATTCATTTTGGACAGATTGTTCCACCGGCAGATGTAGATGTATTTATGGTAGCTCCAAAGGGACCAGGGCATACTGTAAGAAGCCAGTATCAAGAAGGCAGAGGTGTTCCATGTCTTATTGCGGTATATCAGGATGCTACTGGAAAGGCAAAAGATATTGCATTAGCATATGCAAAAGGAATTGGCGGTGCAAGAGCAGGCATTCTTGAAACCACATTTAAGGAAGAAACAGAGACAGACCTTTTCGGTGAACAGGCTGTACTTTGCGGTGGTGTTTCAGAATTGATGAAAGCAGGCTTTGAGGTATTGGTCGAAGCAGGATATCAGCCGGAAAGTGCATATTTTGAATGTATGCATGAAATGAAGCTCATTGTTGACCTTGTAAACCAGGGTGGATTAAATTATATGAGATATTCTATCAGTGATACTGCAGAATACGGAGATTATTCCATAGGAAAGAGAATTATTACTGATCAGACAAAAGATGAGATGAGAAAAGTATTGAAAGAAATTCAAGAAGGAACTTTCGCTAAAAACTGGATTCTGGAAAATCAAGCGAATAAGGCATCCTTTAATGCTAGAAGAAGAATAGAGCAAGGACACCAAATAGAAGTTGTAGGAAAAGAATTAAGAAAAATGATGAGTTGGTTGAAAAAGTAGAACATAGAGGATAGATATGGAAGCGCGCACCTGTCTACCTTTCGATAAAGTGGGGAGTGAGGAGTTTGGAGTGGGGAGTAATAGCCTTGCTGCAATAAGTCTTTCTACCCAATCTATTAGCCAATATATTGTCATTTAGAAAATATCTATACTAGAGATAGATTAATAAATGAATTTTGTCTAAAATTGAAAGGGGATTATTATGTCTAAGAGGATTAAGATATTTGACACAACATTAAGAGACGGTGAGCAAACTCCCGGAGTTAATTTAAATATACAAGAAAAGCTTGAGATAGCAAGACAATTAGAAAAACTTGGCGTAGATGTAATGGAGGCAGGTTTTGCAATCGCTTCGCCTGGTGATTTTGAAGCCATACGGGCAGTTGCGGCAGAGGTTAAAAATTCTACTGTGGCTAGTCTTTGCAGGGCAGTAGAAAAAGACATTGACAGAGCATGGGATGCAGTAAAAAATGCAGTAAGTCCAAGAATTCATACATTTATTGCAACGTCTGATATTCATATGAAGTATAAGTTAAAAATGAATGAAGATGAAGTGCTGGAACGAGCTGTAGCGATGATAAAATATGCAAAGAAATATTGTGGGGACATAGAATTTTCTGCAGAAGATGCCGGAAGAAGCAGGCCCGAATTTTTGCATAGGATATTTGAAGCGGCTATTGCAGCAGGAGCAACTTGCATCAATGTTCCCGATACAGTAGGTTATACCGCTCCAATGGAATTTGGAGGGCTTATCAGGGGAATCATGCAGAATGTAAAAGGAATAGAGAAAGTCGATGTCAGCGTACACTGTCACAACGATCTTGGGATGGCTGTAGCTAACACTCTTGCAGCTGTAGAGAATGGTGCAACTCAATTGGAATGTACAATTAATGGCTTGGGAGAGCGGGCTGGGAATGCCTCTTTAGAAGAAGTGGTTATGGCGTTGACTACTCGTAAGAATTACTATAATTTTACGCATAATATTGATACTACCCAAATTTATAAAACCAGTAGATTGGTTAGCAGCTTGACCGGTATCCAAGTACAGCCGAATAAAGCAGTTGTAGGTGCAAATGCTTTTGCACATGAATCAGGAATTCATCAGCATGGTATGTTAAGTGAAAAAAGCACTTATGAAATTATGACACCTGAATCCATAGGGTTATCGGAGAATAAGATGGTGTTAGGAAAGCTTTCAGGTCGTCATGCTTTTGAAGAGAAATTAAAAGAAATGGGATATACACTAGATCAGGAAACCATTAATAAAGCATTTGAGAAATTTAAGGATTTAGCAGATAAGAAAAAGGTAGTCCTTGATGAAGACATTTATGTTTTAGTGGAAGAAAGAGTATCACAGATTCCTGAGGTATATCAATTGGTAACCTTTCAAATCAATAGTGGAAACAAGGTAATTGCAAGTGCTGTGATTGAAGTGACCAAAGAAGGTGAAACGATCACAGAAGCAGCTACGGGAGATGGACCGGTTGATGCTGCCTTTAATGCAATAGAAAAAGCGGTGGGAATTGAACTTAAGTTAGTGGATTATAATATTAGAGCAGTAACCGGCAGCAAGGATGCATTAGGTGAAGTGATTGTTAAAATTGCCAAGGACGATAAAACATTCATGGGCAGGGGAGTAAGCACGGATATTATTGAAGCCAGTGTAAGAGCGTATCTAAACGGAATTAACAGAATGTTAAGTGAAATCGCTTAAAATAATAGTTTTAGTAGATATTTAGTTCAGGGCGGGATTTTCCCGCCTAAATTTTTAATTGCCTAAGGAAGGAGGCTTTTAGATGAGTAAAGTATATATTTATGATTCGACGTTGCGTGATGGGGCTCAAGCAGAAGGAATATCCTTCTCGGTGGAGGATAAGCTTAAGATTATGGAAAGACTGGATAAACTGGGGATAGATTATATTGAAGCAGGAAACCCGGGATCTAATCCAAAAGACTTAGAATTTTTTGAAAGAGCGAGTAAAATGACTCTTTCCAATATTAAGTTAGCTGCCTTTGGAAGTACGCGTAAAGTAGGTCTTAAAGTTGAAGACGATAATAATGTACAGTCCATGTTAAAGGCTAAAACTCCTGCAGTGGCAGTATTTGGTAAAAGTTGGGATTTGCATGTCCTTGATATCCTGAAAACTTCTCTACAGGAAAATCTTAATATGATTAAGGACACAGTAAGATTTTTTAAGGATAAAGAGAAAGAAATTATCTATGATGCCGAACATTTCTTTGATGGCTATAAAGCAAACAGCGAGTATGCGATGCAAACGCTTAAAGCTGCTGTTGAAGGTGATGCCGATTGTATAGTACTATGTGATACTAACGGGGGTTGTTTTCCTCTTGAGATTTATGAGATTACGAAAAAGGTATGTGAAACATTTCAAGGAGTGCAAGTAGGCATTCACTGTCATAATGATACTGGCATGGCTATAGCGAATTCCATACTTGGAATACAAGCGGGGGCTGTTCATGTGCAGGGTACATTTAATGGTTTTGGTGAAAGATGCGGGAATGCCAATCTTTGTACTATTATTCCCGACCTGCAGATAAAGCTGGGATTGGAGTGTATACCGGAGCAGAATATGTCAAAACTAACATCGGCAGCAAGGTATATCAGTGAGATTGCAAATGTCTCCCATGATGAGAGGGCTCCTTATGTAGGAAATGCTGCTTTTGCTCATAAGGGAGGGATGCATATTGACGGGGTAACCAAAAATCCTAAAACCTTCGAGCATATTAATCCTGAGCTAGTTGGAAATGAGCGAAGATTTTTAATGTCAGAGGTAGCAGGTAGATCCAGCATTATTTCTCGGATTCATTTGATTGCACCCGAAGTTACTAGAGATTCCCCGGAAACCAAGCGTATTATTGATAAACTGAAGTCATTGGAGCACGCAGGATATCAGTTTGAAGGGGCAGAGAGTTCTTTTGAACTGGTCATCAGAAAAGAATTAGGTAAATATACTAAATTCTTTGAATTGGAGCATTTCAAAGCTATTGTTAATGAGCCTAGTGGAAGCAGCCATAGTTCCACAGCGATGATTAAAATACGTGTAGATGGAGAAGAAGAAATAACAGCGGCAGAAGGGGATGGACCGGTTAATGCACTGGATAAGGCTTTAAGAAAGGCATTAGAGAGATTTTATCCTCAGCTTAAAGAAATGCATCTGTCAGACTTCAAGGTTAGGGTATTGGATTCTAAAACCGCAACAGCTGCAAAAGTTAGGGTACTGATTGAATCTACTGATGGAGAACAAATATGGAGTACGGTAGGAGTTTCTACCGACATCATTGAGGCCAGTTGGAGAGCATTAGTTGATTCTATTGAGTATAAGCTTCAAAAAGACCTCGATAAATAAGGATCTACATGTTCATAATAAGGTCAACCTCTATTAACAATAATAGAGGTTTTTTCTTTTATAAAAACAATATTAACAGTTCCCTCTTTTAAAACTCACCTAAAAGTGATAGTATTAGTTATATAGATAAAAAATGTCGATATATAAGGACTTTTAGGGGTTGGTTCTCATTAAACGGATAGTTTTTTTTGTAGGTATTCTATTCTTGTTGGTGCCATTTACAATGATATGGCCGTCAGGTGCAGCTAAGGTTGAATTTGATAAGCAAGCTTTCTTTTATGAAGAAAATAGTGAGAAGATTGCTGTAATCCAACAGGATCAGAATGAAACAGAAGGTAGACATGATGCAGACAGTGATACAAGCTTACACACAGGTGTTCAGAATCAAATGCAAACGCCTGTAGACGCAATATTAGAGCTAGTAAATTCAATTATCAGTTCAGAAGAGGATATTACAAGAAATACTCCCCAGTTAGTAAAAATGAATGGACAGATAGATTTTACAACAGGAACTCTTATTCTTGTTAATAAGTGGACAAGCCTTCCGCAGAATTTTACTCCTGAAGGATTGACAAAGATTACGGGAAAAAGTAAAGAAGTAAAGCTGGAATGCTCTTATTCGGGTCTTACAGCGAAACAAGAAGTTATTCATGGTTTGACGGATATGTTAAAAGCGTTAAAAGAAAATGTCCATAATAGAGTTATTATAACAAGTGGTTATCGATCATATGATTATCAGAAGCTTTTATATAATCAAAAGGTGAACTCTCTTACAGGTAAGTTGGGGAGACAGGCAGCACAGCAGCAAGCTTCTGAGATTGTTGCGCCACCGGGTACAAGTGAGCATCAGACAGGACTTGCTGTGGATATTACTACACCCGAATTATTAAAAACTTCTGATCCGTTAGTATCTGAGTTCGGTGAGACTGTCCAGGGACAATGGATATATGAAAATTCATGGAAATATGGATTCATTATCCGCTATCAACCGGATAAGAAGGATATTACAGGAATCATCTATGAGCCGTGGCATCTTAGATATGTAGGGGTTCCCCATGCGGAAATTATGTTTAAGAATGGCTGGTGCCTGGAAGAATACCATCAACAATTAAGAAGTAAGGCGCATATCGCTTATTCGACTGAAAATAAGAAGTATGATATTTTCTATACTACTATTCCATTAGGTCAACAAGCTTTTAATGAAATATACGGTGAGCAGGTACAATATGAAATATCCGGTGATGGAAGAGAGGGATATTTCATTACAATAGCAAGTGATGTTTTGAAATGATATTGACTAGCCATATCCAAAATTTACAATGGCAAACATAAAAATATCTCTTGATTTTTTATGTTTGCCATTGTATACTATATAGGTGTCCTGTGAGAGCACA
>JBFWMP010000035.1:0-20783 GCA_050251575.1 Clostridia bacterium | reverse complement strand
TGATATATGTATCATAATAATAAATTTATTTAGGCTTGTAATAGGCAATCTTAATGTTATTATGTTATTTAGCTTGTGGCTCAGGGGTTGGAGTTAAGTCGCACCTATTTTTTTGCTCCGAGCTCTGAGCTCCAAGCTCTAAGCTAAAAAGGAGGTAACATCATGTGGCTTGCAGATGATTGGAAGGATTATGAAGTTATAGATACAGGAGATGGAGAAAAATTAGAACGCTGGGGAAGGTATATCGTAAGACGTCCTGACCCCCAAGTAATTTGGACGTTGGAATCAGATAACAAACAGTGGAAGAATGTCGATGGTCATTATCATAGAAGCAGCAGTGGAGGCGGTAAGTGGGAATTTTTCAGCAAGCTGCCGGAACAGTGGACTATTTCTTATGGAAAGTTAAAGTTCAATATTAAGCCAATGGGCTTTAAACATACAGGGATATTTCCAGAACAAGCAGTCAATTGGAAATGGATGATGGATAAGATTGAAAAACATAACAAACCCGTCAGAGTATTGAATTTATTTGCATACACGGGTGGAGCTACAGTTGCAGCAGCTTATGCCGGTGCTGAGGTTTGTCACGTAGATGCTGCGAAAGGAATGGTGAATTGGGCAAAAGATAATATAGAAGTATCTAATTTATCAGGGCGGGCAATACGGTTTATTGTTGATGATGTGTTAAAGTTTGTACAACGTGAGAATCGCAGAGGAAAGCAGTATGAGGGAATTATCATGGATCCTCCGTCTTATGGCAGAGGCCCTAACGGAGAAGTCTGGAAAATAGAAGATGAGCTATACAATCTTGTAAGAGAGTGCGTGAATCTGCTTTCACCCAATCCACTGTTCTTTCTAATTAATTCTTATACAACCGGATTAGCACCAACAGTGTTGGGAAATGTTCTTAAACTATCTGCAGGACGAAGGTTCGGAGGAAATATTACATCAGATGAGATTGGGCTGCCAATTACACGGACAGGTCTTGTACTTCCATGCGGAGCTTCAGGACGGTGGGAAGCATAAGGGTCACAGTACATGATTACGAATCATCTTCATGATTCGTAGCATAGCTAAGTCAGTAAACTGTGAACTATAAAAGGTTAATATTTTTAACTGGGAATTTAATATTCTTGGTTTCAAATACCTTTCCTTTTAAATAATCCAGTATGCCGGCTTCACCTTTGAAATCGAATAAAACTTTATATGCCCATAGGCATTGATGTTTCACACCATATTGCTTGTTAAGCTGCCTATCACCATATTTATCATCGCCAAGTATTGGATGACCGATATAGGCAAGGTGTGCCCGTATTTGATGGGTTCTTCCTGTGATAAGCTCTACCTCCAAGCGGCTGATTTCATCTCCAGGTTGTATAGTTTTATACCTGGTAATAGCAGTTAGCCCCCCCTTCTGTGGAGTGTCATGTATATAAACACAGCTTTTTATCTCATTTTTTACAAGAAAATGTTTTAATTCAGCTTGTAGTGGTGAAGGATGTCCTTTTACCAAACACTGATAATATTTCTTTATTTCTCGATTTTTAATTTTATCCAACATTATTTTTAGTGCTTGAGATGTTTTAGCGATGATTACAATTCCACCGGTATAGTGGTCTAGTCTATGGCATAAAGCCGGCAAAAAAGATTCAGATGAAGGGTACTCATATGTCTTTTTTTCACTAATATACCGAATTGCAAGATCAATTAAAGTATCTTTATTCGTATCCTTGTCGGGATGTACGGAAATACCAGGATGCTTGTTAATAAGGAGCAGATGCGTGTCTTCATAGATGATTTCAAATGGTATCTCATCAGCTGAAGCTGTTTTATCCGGCGAATCTAAGCCATATAATATTTCATCTTTAATATATATTGTAAGACGATCACCAGCCTGTAATATCCTATTCTCATTAATTTTAATATTATTAATACGAATATCTTTTTTACGTAATGCTTTATAAATAGCGCTTAGCGGGAGATTTTCAAACCTCTCAGTTAGAAATCTGTCCAATTTTTTTCCGTTATGTTCTTGTGGAACGGTAATAGTTATCATGTATATGCTCCTTGTCGTTATAGTGGGGAGTGTGGAGGAAACCACTGAAAAAGTATGATTAAGCAAAAAAACTCGAGATGTCATCCTGAACGTAAGTGAAGGATCTTAGCACTTAAGCAACTTTTAAGATTCTTCATTTCACTTCGTTTCATTCAGAATGACACAAAACGGGCTTTTTGAGTGGTTTCCGGAGCACTACACCAAATCCACTATATAATATAGTTATTATTATATACTAGTTTCAAACATCAAACAAACGATTTGTATTGATTCAAGCATGGTGCACAAGTATATAGTAACCTTTCATAATATTTTTATCCTCCTTACTCATCACTCCCCACTCCTCACTTTTTTAAAAAAACTATTTTTATATCTTTTAAAATAAAGTATAATATATAGTTAGTGTGGATAATACATATCAAGCGAGGTTTTACGATGGAAGAAATGATAAATACGATTAATTTGAATTATAGTTATGGGCATGAAGATGAGCCGGATAAAATAGAATTTGTATTGGATAATATAAATTTGAAGGTAGATAAAGGTGAATTCGTAACAATTCTCGGACATAATGGTTCTGGTAAGTCTACGTTGGCTAAGCATTTGAATGCATTACTGCTGCCAACTGGGGGTACTGTCTTTATTAAACATATGGATACCGGGGATATAGAGCAACGTTGGAATATCAGGCAGACTGTAGGGATGGTATTTCAAAATCCTGATAATCAAATTGTGGCAACGATTGTAGAAGAGGATGTGGCTTTCGGCCCTGAGAATCTTTCAGTTCCGCCTTCTGAAATTAGAGAAAGAGTAGATTATGCATTGAAATCAGTGGATATGTATGAATATAGAAAGCATGCGCCTCATTTGCTATCAGGCGGGCAGAAACAGAGAATTGCGATTGCCGGTGTTATAGCCATGAAGCCAGAATGCATTGTACTTGATGAGCCTACTGCAATGTTAGACCCTTTGGGAAGAAGAGAAGTTATCAGTACTATTAAAAAGCTGAACAAAGAAGAGGGAATTACAGTAATACTAATTACTCATTATATGGATGAGGCAGTAGAGTCTGATAGAGTAGTTGTAATGGAACAGGGCAATATTATTATGGATGGAAGCCCTAAAGAGGTTTTTAGCCAGGTAGAAAAGCTTAAGGCAGTAGGTCTGGACGTACCTCAAGTTACTGAATTAGCATATGAGCTGCGTAAACAAGGGTTTGATATACGGCAGGATGTGTTGTCGGAGGATGAATGTGTAGAAGAATTACTTCGTATAATTGACAAGTGAGAATGGGAAATTGAGAATTATAGAAAAGCAAACAATAATTTTCAATTTGTTTAATTGGAGGAATATAAGTGTCAATAAAAATAGAAAATTTAAATTACGTATATATGCCCGGCAGTCCTTTTGAGAAACAGGCACTGAAGGATATCAGTCTGGAAATTCATAAAGGAGAATTCATTGGATTGATTGGGCATACGGGTTCAGGAAAATCTACACTGGTGCAGCACTTAAATGGGTTGCTTAAGCCGGCTAGTGGAAGGATAATAATTAATGAGCACGATATTACTAATAAAAAAACGGATATTAAGCTTATCAGGAGTAAGGTAGGTCTTGTTTTCCAATATCCGGAGCATCAACTTTTTGAAGAGACTGTTTATAAAGATATTGCTTTTGGTCCAACTAACATGGAACTTACAGCAGAAGAGATAGAAAAAAGGGTAAAGGGTGCGTTAAGCATTGTAGGCTTAAGCAGCTCTATTCTTGACAAGTCGCCTTTTGAGTTATCAGGAGGTCAGAAACGCAGAGTGGCAATTGCCGGTGTTTTATCTATGATGCCGGAGATACTGGTATTGGATGAGCCTACAGCAGGTCTTGATCCTGCAGGAAGAGATGAAATATTATTTCAAATCAAGTCATTGCATGATAAATTAGGAATGACTGTGATACTGGTATCCCATAGTATGGAGGATATAGCGCGTGTGGCTGATAGAATTATTGTAATGCAAAAAGGTGCTATTGCAATGAATGGTAAGCCGGGTGAAGTCTTTCAAAAAGAGAAAGAGTTAGAAAGTATGGGGTTATCGGTTCCGCAGATCACAAAGGTAATGAGTAAGCTTAAAAGTAAAGGTATTCTTATTCGGAATGATATCTTTACCGTCCATCAAGCAAGGAAAGAGTTATCTGCCTTGATGTGCAGCTTAAGTGGAAAGACGGAGGAAAATAATGATTAAGGATATTACACTAGGACAGTATTTCCCAGGCGAATCAGTCATACATAAATTAGATCCGAGGATAAAAATCATATTGACCTTAATGTATATTGCGGCATTATTTATGATTAAAAACTTTACCGGATATCTATTGTTTGCAGCTTTTACATTCCAACTTATATTTATTTCTACAGTTCCTATACAATATGTATTTAAGGGTTTGAAGCCGCTGGCTTTTATTATTATATTTACAGCCCTTATTAATATGTTTATGTCAGGAGGGAGACCTTTATTTGTACTAGGTCCCTTAACTGCTACGGTAGAAGGATTGCAAATGGCAGTACTAATGACATTGCGCTTACTTTTTCTAATTATAGGTACATCGCTGCTTACTTTTACGACTTCTCCGATATTACTTACAGATGGCATTGAGAAGCTGTTAAATCCTTTTAAAAAGATAGGGATACCAGCACATGAGCTTGCAATGATGATGACAATAGCATTGCGCTTTATTCCGACATTATTAGAAGAGACAGATAAAATCATGAAGGCGCAGATGGCGAGAGGTGCTGATTTTGAAAGCGGGAATTTATTAAAAAGAGCAAAAGGGTTAGTCCCGCTGCTGGTGCCATTATTTATCAGTGCATTCAGAAGAGCTGACGAACTGGCAATCGCAATGGAATCACGCTGTTATCGCGGAGGAGACCAGAGAACGAGGATGAAACAGTTAAAACTATATAATAGGGATTTTATTGCAATCGCAGTAGTAATTATTTTGATGGTTGTGCTGTTTTTAGTAAGAGAATTGAGATATTAAATAGCTAGGAGCCTGGAGCTCGGAACTCGGAGGATAGAAGCTGTAACTCCTGGCTCCCAGCTCCAAGCTCCCAGCTTCAAAGGGTGACTTTTTAATGAGGAATTTAATGCTAAAATTAGAGTATGATGGTACTGAATATCATGGCTGGCAGCGGCAGAATAATGCAGTGACTATTCAAGAGTTGCTTGAGAAAACGCTCTCAAAGATTACTAAAGCAGGAGTAAGCGTGACAGGCTGCAGTAGAACTGATGCGGGTGTTCACGCTTTAGGATATGTATGCAATTTTAATACAAAGAGTAATATTCCTGCAGAGCGGATGCCTTATGCGTTAAATAGTTTATTGCCTAAGGATATCACTGTATTGGAATGCCGCGAAGCTTCACATGAATTCCATGCACGTTTCTGTACAAAGGGTAAGAAATACAGATACAGAATTATAAATAGAACTTTTCCTTCAGTTTTTGAACGCAATTATGTTTACCATTGGCCATATAGTTTGGATATGAGGCTGATGGAGGAATCAGTAGGGTTCTTTGTGGGAGAACATGACTTCTCAGCTTTTATGGCTTCAGGAAGTGCAGCAAAAGATACAGTGCGTACAATTTACGATTTTACAATAGAAAAGAAAAACGATGAAATTATTATGGAAGTATCCGGTAATGGATTCTTATATAATATGGTGCGAATTATTGCAGGGACTGTTCTCTACGTAGGTAATGGAAGAATAAAGGCTGCCAGCATTCCTAAAATTATCAAAGACGGAGACCGTAAAGAAGCAGGCATTACCGCGCCCCCTCAGGGATTATATCTGGTGGAGGTATATTATTAAACAACATGTCTTTTATTCGCTTATCCTATATGTTATAATAACGGAAGTAATTGCGCAAGCAACTACAACACACCATTTCAACGAGGCGGGAGATCTCTTTTAGTCTTGTTATAATAATCCAAATAAGAAATATCCAGGGGGAGAAAATGTTGAATACGAAGAAAGAAAAGGCTCTGGAAAATCAATATAAAAAATCACCAGAAAAAAGATTGTTACTAATTACTCAGATATCGTTAGGTATTATTTTAATTATTGCAGCCAGTCTTTTTATATATGTTAATAGATATCATCCGGCTATACAAAACTTGTTAGGAAGAAATATGAATAATATTCGCACGAAAACACCATTTAGCATTACTGTAGACTCATCAGAAAATTATCGTTTTAACGTATACAAAGATAATATTTTACTTTGTAATAAAAATGGTGTCAAGGCTATAAAGAAATCAGGAGAAGAGGAATGGAGCATAACCATGAATCTTTCCGACCCACTTATTCAGGCAAATGATAAATATATTCTCATTGCGGATAAAGGTGGCAGAGAGGTTAATATTGTAACAAATTATTCAGTGGTTTGTACCAAGCAGACAGAAGAACCTGTTATGATGGCCAGAATTAATGATACCGGTTACTTTGTTATCGTTACTGAAGAAAAGGGATACAAAGGAAAGATAAGTGTATATAGCCCCAGTGGTCAAGAGATTTATAAATGGCATTCGGTTGAAAATTATATCATAGATGTAGATGTCTCCAATGATGGTAAAAAACTAGCGGTATCTACTATTGACATAAGCAAGGGAACAGTGTCGGCTGGGTTAACCTTTTTCAATCTTACAGAAGAAAGGCCTTATGCAGGAATGGTGATTGAAGGAACCTTGATTTCAACTATAAAGTTCTATAAAGATAACAGTCTTATAGCTATTGGTGATAATCAGATGATTGGATTTTCGTCGCAAGGTGTGCAAAAGTGGAATGTAAATTATGCAGATAAAGATTTGCATATCTATGATTTAGACCGTGATGGAATAATCGCATTAGGACTCGTTGAAAAAAAAGGTGGAAGCTTTTTGAACGGCGATAGTATTATTGAAATATATGATTTTGATGGTCAGAAGAAGGGAAGTTATCAAGTTAGTGGAGAAATAAGATATATGGATGTACAAGATAATCTGATTGCATTGAATAAGAAGAGAGATATTTGTGTTATTACGCCACAAGGGAATGAGATTGCAAAAGCTGTATCAGGAAAAGATATTAGAGATATTGTGCTATTTAATAATAAGAGAGATATTTTAGTAGTGTCTAGAAGTACATTAGAAGTGTTGGAGTTAAAGAGAAATTAGAGGTGAAGGTATATGAGTATCCTTGATATTGGAGCAGTGCTTCTTATTGCGTATAATAGTATTAGAGGGATAACCAAAGGTTTTTTTCTATCTGTTTTTAATCTTATATCTTTTTTTGTTGCAGCCTTTTTGACTGCTCAATGGTATCCACATCTTTCTTCTTTTTTATTAAAAACAAAGGTCTATGATTGGGTACAAAACAGAGTCTACGAGATGGTAGTAAAGTCAAACTCATCTGCAATTGAGACAAGCACAAACAGTATGACAGATGAAGCAGTGAAAGGTGTTATAGACTCATTTTCATTGCCACCAGCTATCAAAGCTTTATTGATGGAACAGGAGAAAGGTGCTCTAACAGACATTTTGGATACGGAACACATATTTCAACAATTGAGCGGGGGAATTGGAGAGTTTATCATTAATGTGCTTAGTATGATTGTTCTTTTTTGTGTTATTAAGATGATTCTAACTATCGCTGCCGAGATCATTAATCAGTTTATGAAGCTGCCATTATTATCTCAAGTAAATAAACTAGCAGGAGGCATATTTGGAATTGTGAGTGGAATAGCTATCGTTTACATTATTTGCGCCTTTTTTATTTTGCTTTCTTCCATCCAGATATTCACTCCATTGACGGAGCTTATTAATGAATCACTGATTATTAAAGGATTTTACAATAATAATATTCTAATTGAATTGATAATGTGATCTGGAAAAGTAAATGTTTTTTGCTTTATTTACATACTTTAAAAATGCTTTTCTAAACTATCAGCATAAAACTACTGGACATAGGAAGATAAAATGTGTAAAATGGAAATTAGTAAAAAAGCTCGGAGCTGGAAGCTCAGAGTTTTTTATCATAGCTAAGCTTAAATTTTTGCAATATATTTTGACTGTTATATTTGTTGAAAATAGAACATAGCCGAACCAACTGGTTCGGCTATGTTAATAATCTATAGTAAATATGATTGTAGCTAATTAATCTAAAAGTATTGTGGAGTAATAGTTCTTCGAGCGAGGTAAATATTTTCCAGGCTCCGGGCTCCTAGCTCCAAGCTAAAAAAGAAGGGGTTGAATATGATGAGAAGTGACAGCGTAAAAAAAGGATTAGAAAAAGCACCGCATCGTTCACTTTTTAAAGCGATGGGTCTTACAGATGAAGAACTAAACCGTCCATTAATAGGTGTGGTAAACGCAAAGAATGAAGTGATACCCGGACATATCTATTTGGACAAGATTGCTGAAGCGGTGAAAGCGGGAGTTAGAATGTCTGGCGGTACTCCTTTGGAATTCCCGGCTATAGGAGTATGTGATGGTATTGCTATGGGTCATATAGGTATGAAATATTCTTTGGCATCAAGAGAACTTATTGCAGATTCTATTGAAGCTATGACGATTGCCCATGGATTTGATGCACTTGTTTTAATACCAAACTGTGATAAGATTGTGCCTGGAATGCTGATGGCTGCAGCAAGGTTGGATATTCCCGCTATTGTTATCAGTGGGGGACCTATGTTATCTTTGAATAAAGGTGGCAGAGATTTGGATTTAAATAGTGTCTTTGAAGCAGTTGGTGAGGTTCAGGTAGGCAAGATGAGTCAACAAGAGCTTGTTAATGTGGAGGATCATGCTTGTCCGGGATGTGGTTCGTGTTCAGGAATGTTCACTGCAAACTCCATGAACTGTCTTAGTGAAGTTTTGGGTTTAGCTCTTCCGGGGAATGGAACAATCCCTGCGGTATATGCTGAAAGGATACGTTTGGCAAAGCATGCAGGAATGAAGATTATGGAACTTCTTGAAAAGGACATCAAGCCAAGTGATATCTTAACGCCAAAAGCTTTTGAAAACGCGCTAACCGTGGATATGGCACTAGGATGTTCTACCAACTCCATGCTTCACTTGCCGGCAATTGCGCATGAAGCAGGAGTCGAAATCAATTTGGATATTGCTAATGATATTAGCAGTAAGACTCCAAACCTTTGCAAGTTAGCACCGGCTGGGTTCCATCATGTGCAGGATCTTTATCAAGCCGGTGGTGTACAGGCAGTAATGAATGAGTTGAGTAAGAAAGATTTACTACACCTTGACATGGAAACAGTAACAGGTAAAACAGTGGAAGAAAACATAAAGAATGCTTCGGTGCAGGATTATAATATTATCAGACCTATCGACAATCCTTATAGTGTGACAGGAGGGATCGCCGTTCTCAGGGGTAATCTGGCTCCTGATGGTGCAGTTGTAAAGCGGGCTGCTGTCGCACCGGAAATGCTGATTCACAAGGGACCGGCAAGAATATTTGAATCGGAAGAATCTGTAATTAGAGCGATATTAGGTGGAGAGATTAAAAAGGGAGATGTCGTGGTTATACGTTACGAAGGGCCAAAAGGTGGGCCGGGAATGAGAGAAATGCTCTCACCTACCTCTGCAATTTGTGGTATGGGCTTAGATAAGGATGTTGCACTGATTACTGACGGACGTTTCTCAGGAGCAACCAGAGGTGCTGCGATAGGTCATGTATCTCCAGAAGCTATGAAGGGTGGAGCTATTGCGGTTGTTAAGGAAGGGGACATCATTAGTATTAATATTCCGGAAGGTAAGCTTGAAGTAGAGCTTCCGCAGGAAGAAATAGCCAGGAGATTGGCAGAATGGAAAGTGCCGGAACCAAAGATTAAAAAAGGATATCTGGCACGGTATGCAAAGCTGGTAACCTCAGCATCAATGGGGGCAGTACTTGAGGATTGAGAATGTAGAATTGGAGGTGTTATATTGAAATTAACTGGTGCGGAAATCTTTGTACACTGTCTTAAAGAACAGGGTGTTGATACGATTTTTGGCTACCCTGGAGGTGCAGTGCTTAATATATATGATGCTTTGTATAAGCACAAAAAAGAAATAAGACATATTCTTACAGCCCATGAGCAGGGGGCATCTCATGCAGCAGATGGATATGCCAGAGCGACAGGAAAGGTGGGTGTGTGTCTTGCGACATCGGGACCTGGAGCAACAAATTTAGTTACCGGAATTGCTACAGCCTATATGGATTCGATACCAATTATTGCTTTTACAGGGCAAGTTGCCACTACTTTGCTTGGGAAGGATTCTTTTCAGGAAGTTGATATTACCGGAATTACAACACCAATTACCAAACATAATTATATCGTGAAGGATGTTGAGGAGCTTGCATCTACTATTCGCAAAGCTTTTGCTATAGCAAGAGAAGGCAGGCCGGGACCCGTATTGGTTGATATTTGCAAGGACATTACTGCTGCTATTGCCGAATATATTCCGGTAGCATTGGAAAAGCCGAGGGCCGAAGCACTTGGAGTATCTTATCAAGAACTTCAAAAAGCAGCAGAATGTATTAATCAGTCCAAGCAACCTGTTATTCTTGCCGGAGGTGGTGTTGGTATTGCAGATGCTTGTGAGGAGCTTCTACAGTTTGTAAATAAAACAAATATTCCGGTTGCAACTACCTTAATGGGATTGGGTTCATTTTCGGGTGATCATGACTTGTTCACTGGTCTTATAGGGATGCACGGAACGAAAACATCTAATATGGCCGTTTCAAGTTGCGACTTATTTATTGCTATAGGTGCCAGATTTAGTGATAGGGTAATTAGTGATGTTAAAAAGTTTGCACCTGAGGCACAAATTATGCATATAGATATTGATCCGGCTGAGATAGGGAAGAATATCAATGTTCATTATCCCTTGGTTGGAAATGTAAAGCTTATATTGCATCAATTGACGGATAGAGTAGACCCTCAGTTGCGAGATGCCTGGGTAAAAAAGATATGGGAATGGAAAAAGGGTTGTTCAGTGAGAGGCCAATTAACTAATTCATTAAAACCTCAGTATATCATGCAGAAGATAGATGAGCTTACAAATGGCGAAGCTATTATTACTACAGAGGTTGGACAAAATCAACTTTGGGCGGCACAGTATTACAAATATACGCGCCCCAGAACCTATATTTCTTCAGGAGGGTTAGGGACAATGGGGTACGGGCTGGGAGCCTGTATTGGTGCTCAAGTTGGACAACCGGACAAAAAGGTGTTTAATATTGCTGGAGATGGCAGCTTTAGAATGAATTGTAATGAAATTGCTACTGCAGTGGAGTATAAGCTTCCCATTATCATTGTAATACTGAATAACCATGTACTGGGCATGGTAAGACAATGGCAGGAGTTATTTTATGACAGCCGTTTTTCATCTACTACCATTAATAGAAGCACTAATTTTGTTAAGTTGGCAGAAGCTTATGGTGCAAGGGGGATTCATGTTACTTCAAATGAACAAGTGGTGGATGCAATAAAAGAAGCGCTGGCATCAGATATTCCTGTGGTTATTAATTGTGAAATTGATAGAGATGAAAAAGTATTTCCTATTGTGCCGCCCGGTGCTGCTATTAGCGAGTTGATTGAGGAATAAGCAAAAGCTGTTCAAGAGTACTGTTTTTTTAACTTTTCGTTTTTACCAATTGATTGTATAAGGAATAAAGTTACACTTATTGTTGCATATTTACTGATATATGATATAATAAAATTGTGTAATAATTAAATATTCTCTTGTTAGGTGAGGCTCCTATATGGATACATACTGCTGCCCGGAAACATCGAGAGATGCCAATGGGTTAACAGGTACTACCGAAACCAAGGTTTTACTTAATGCAGTTGGGTATTTACCCTATGCTCTATAGTGCCAAAACTCAACGAATGGAGAGGCTTTTTTTAGTGTTAATAAAAATCCTTCATTTGTTGAAGGATTTTTTTAATTTTATCTGATGAATGGTGGTGATTGTCAATGGATGCGGACCCGCATGAGCGTCATAGTTTGAGGTTTTTAAGCACATATTATCTTTATATAGAGGATAATATTATTGTACTTATCGGTAGAGTATCTTTTGGCATGAATAGACCGTTTTCTTTTGAATAGTTAACAAACGTCTAAATTTTGACCAAAAGCTGCTCTGAAAATAAAGGAGGGTGGCTGATGTGTTAAATTATTATGCAACTGCAGAAAATAGAATACAGTCTATTGAAAAGATTGCAGAAGGCTGTTGGATTAATATGGTTAGTCCTAGTGAAAAAGAAATTGATTGTGTTCATCATATGCTAAATGTAGATTTAGGGTTTTTAAAAGCTGCATTAGATGATGAAGAGACATCGCGTATTGAGATAGAAGATAATAACCAAATATTAATCATTATTGACATTCCATTGGCACAGAAAGATCAGGAGGCATTAATTTTTTCAACGATACCACTTGGTATCATTATTACAGAAAAAAATATTATTACTGTTTGCCTCAAAGAAAATTCAATTATCAGAGAGTTTGCAGATGGAATTGTTAAAAATGTATATACTCATATGAAGACAAGATTTATACTTCAATTATTTTTTAGAGTGGCAGTTCGTTATTTGCAATACTTAAAACAGATAGATAAGATAAGCAGTGAAGTTGAAAAGCAGCTTCATCAATCTATGAAAAATAAAGAATTGATTCAATTGCTTGATTTACAAAAAAGTCTTGTTTACTTCTCAACATCATTAAAAGCAAATGAGAGTACCATGCAGAAGATTGTACGCAACAGAACAATCAAAATGTATGAAGAGGATCAGGATCTGCTAGAAGATGTCCTGATAGAAAACAAGCAGGCAATAGAGATGTCTAATATATACACCAGTATTTTAAGCGGCACAATGGACGCCTTTGCTTCTGTAATATCCAATAATTTAAATATTGTTATGAAGTTTTTAACTTCTATTACTATCGTATTATCTTTGCCTACAATGGTAGCGAGTTTTTATGGTATGAATGTGAAGATTCCACTTCAGGATTCACCCTTTGCATTTATTTTTACCATAGTTCTAGCATTGGTATTAACTACTATGGCTACTTTTATGTTAATTAAGAGAAAGATGTTTTAGCATATAAAGAGTAGTTTGAAGCCACTGATAAAGTCAAACAATATGAAAAAAACCAAGAATGCCATTCTGAGCGGAGCAAGAATCATAGTATCTAAGCAGCTTTTAACATTCTTCATTTCACTTGCTTCATTCAGGATGACATAAATATGATCTTTTTTAGTAGTCTCGGACAGATCTGCTGTCCTGGCTGGACTTAAGGTTAGAGAATACACCTTTCTTATGGCAAGGAATGTCTCCAATGAGGGACTGCGGGCCTGTCTCAAAGTCATGTTCCTGAGTAATGATGCACTTTTCCAGTAATTTCGGATGGTTCTTATGTGTGCTAAAGTATGATATTCTTCTAATGTGGAATATTGACACATTTTATTCAAAATGATATAATTCAGTTGAAATATAGTCTGTTATCCTTTCTGAGTTGCTAATACATGAAGTAGAACTTTCACTTTTGGAACGTTTTACTTATTTTATACTCTCCTTGGTATGGATTCCCTTTTTCTTGGTTATAACTATAACAGTATTGTATTATAAGGTGGTGAATTATGGATAAAGAAGTTGACTTAAAAAAGAAGAATTTGGAAGATTTGCGTTATATTGCAAAAATGATGGGAATAAAAGGGTCTTCCAAGGTAAAAAAGAGTGAGCTTATTGAAATTTTATTAAAGAGTACTAATGAAGGCGAAAAAGAAACGAATCTTATTGCCGATCCTTTGGAGGATAAAGGACAACTAAACAGTCAAAAAGAATCAATAGATAATCAAGGTGCGAAAAGAGCAAGAAAAAAGAAAGTAGAATCCGTACCTGATACACTGTCTGAAAAACAGAAAAGTGGAGAAAAAATAAAACAAGAGGTTAAAGTTAAGGAGCCGATCATCCAATTAGAGGAACAAAAACTCGGCACGGTGCCAAATCAGATTGAAAAACAAGAAGTCGATGATATAAAGCCTGAAGAGGATCCGAAAACGCAAAAACGTCCGAACAACTATCCTGCAGCTTTTGAAAAAATTGAAAGTGATGACCCAGTTGGCGGGGTATTAGAGGTATTGCCCGATGGATATGGATTCCTAAGGAGTGAGAACTATTTATCAGGTACTAAGGATATATATGTTTCTCCTTCTCAAATACGAAGGTTCAATCTAAGAACCGGAGACAAGATCATAGGAAAAGGAAGAATACCTAAAGAAGGTGAAAAGTTTCAGGCATTACTATATGTACAGCAGGTCAATGGAGATCATCCGGAAGTTGCTGCAAAGAGACAATCCTTCGATGGTTTGACCCCTATCTATCCAGAAGAGAGGATTACACTTGAAATAGGTCCTCGTGAATTAGCAATGAGGTTGATTGACTTAATCGCACCTATCGGTAAGGGTCAGAGGGGTATGATTGTAGCCCCACCAAAAGCAGGGAAAACAATTCTTTTAAAGAAAATTGCAAACAGTATTTCTATTAATTATCCCGACATTGAATTAATTGTATTATTAATTGATGAACGTCCAGAAGAAGTTACTGATATGCAGCGTTCTATCAAAGGCGAAGTTATTTATTCAACCTTTGATGAGGTGCCGGAGCACCATATTAAAGTCGCAGAAATGGTGTTAGAAAGAGCACAAAGACTAGTTGAGCATCAAAAAGATGTGGTGATACTTCTTGACAGTATTACAAGACTGGCAAGAGCGTATAATCTTACTATTCCGCCAACAGGAAGAACACTTTCAGGAGGGCTGGATCCGGGTGCACTACATAAACCTAAAAGATTTTTTGGTGCTGCAAGAAATATAGAATTTGGTGGCAGCTTGACAATTCTTGCTACAGCGCTTATTGAGACAGGCAGCAGAATGGATGATGTAATCTTTGAAGAATTCAAAGGTACCGGTAATATGGAGCTACATCTTGATAGACGTTTATCAGAAAAGAGAATTTTTCCGGCAATTGATATTAATAAATCAGGGACTAGAAAAGAAGAGTTATTGCTTTCACAAAAAGAGCTTGAGACTATATGGACAGTTAGGAAAGCCATGAGTAATCAAGGAACAGCGGATGTAACGGAAACACTTATCAATCGTCTGATTTCAACAAAGTCCAATGAAGAATTTATAAATAGTATTATTAATGCTTTTGATAGGTAATGCTGGAAAATTTTTAGTTGCAAAATTAAGATTTTTATGTTAAAATATTTTTTGTTATTAAAACGAATTTATATCTTAATATAAAGATTCTTGTTAATGTTAAAGAAAGAGGTGAAATGAATGAAAGAAGGAATACATCCAAAATATCAAACTACTGAAATAAAATGTGCATGTGGTGAAGTTATTGAAACAAGCTCTACAAAAAACAACTTACATGTTGAAATTTGTTCAAAGTGTCATCCTTTCTTTACTGGAAAGCAGAAGCTTGTTGATACAGGCGGACGTGTTGAGAAGTTCAGAAAGAAATTTGGCCTAAAAGCTGAGAATGAATAATAATTATGATTATACTTAAAAAACGAGGCAAGAGACGAATCTCTTGCCTCGTTTTTTAGTTGTCAGATTGAGGGGAGTCAGTATATACTTCTAGAATATATCTTTGAAGGGTTTCAAAATCAACGGTTTTGAACCCTAATTTATTTGTCTCCTCTAAATTTCTTTGGGCATTTGCAGTTTCACCTTCAATTATATTAATGATAGCCAGGTTGTAATAAGGCATCGCATATAACTCATCTTGTTGCAGTGATTGGGTAACAGCTTCTTTAGCCTCTTTAAGTTGTGAGAGGTTAATATAGCATGATGCGATATCATTATAGATAATTGCTTTAAGGCTTGTTGAATAAATTCTTATGGTAAGATACATTAAATAATTTAGAATAGGTTTCTTTTCTAATTCATCTAAAAAGGAATTATATACTTCTATCGCGCGGCTATATTTTTTTTGTTGAGTTAATTTTCTTCCTTCAACGAATTTTTTCCATGCAAATTTGTTAATTATGTTAATAATGGCTAACAGCAGCACCGGAAGAAGAAAGGCTAGTGGAGTTCTATAAGTCTTATAAAAGTAGATAGTAATAAAAACAATAAGTGATATAAAAATAAAATTCATGATTTTAAATCTGGCAGTTCTATTCATCTAAATCCTCCATATCTTTTTTAATATAGTTGTATTACTCTTTTTTGCTATTTTCATCTGTATTCGTTTTAGCTTTATTTACAGACTTAGAGGAGACATTAAAAATTTTTTTAATATATGACTGAAAGGCGTCAAAGTCCATAGGTTTAAGTCCTAATTCGCCTGATTTTTCCAAGTGCTTTTTGGCATCTGAGGGGTTCCCTTCAATTACGCTAATAATAGCCAAGTTGTAATAGGGTATTGCATACAGTTCATCTATCTGCAGTGATTGTCGGGCTGCTTCTTTAGCCTTTTTAAGCTGAGAGAGATTGATGTAACAGGATGCGATATTATTATAGGTAACTGCTTCAAGACTCAGGGTATATATCTTTATAGTAAGGAACATAAGATGCTTTATAAGTGGGTTTGAACGCATATTCGTTAAAAAGGACTCGTATTTCTCTATTGCTTCTTTATACTTTTTTTGTTGGATTAATCTTCTGCCTTGATAGAACTTTCTCCATAGAAGCTTTGTAGATACATTGATAATAGCTAATAATAGCAAAGGAAAGACTAACACTGATAAAGTATTATAGGCCTTATAGAGATCAATAGTTAGAAAAGTAATAAAAAGTATTAATGAAAGATTTACAATTTTATATTTGGTTGTTCTTTTCATTTAGATCCTCCTGTTTTTTAATTATTAAAATAAATTGTACCATAACATGTCCATGTTTTAAAGGACTATTATAATTTTTACATTAGCATGCTAGTTTTTATTGTCCCCTAGATGTTGAAGTAATATCTGATATCTGTTATTATAAAGGTACACGCTTTAGAAAAGAGGTCTTTGTATATATGCAAAACGAGAAAAAATCCGTACCAACGTCTATAGGCGGTCAGGCAGTTATTGAAGGGGTAATGATGAGAGGTCCTAAAGATATCGCTATTGCTGTGAGAACGCCGGAAGGTTCTATCACAGTGGATAAGAAGCCGGTACAGTCTATAGCCATGAAATATAAGTTTTTAAAGGCACCGATTCTCCGGGGGGTTATTTCATTTTTTGAGTCGATGATTACAGGTGTAAAATCCCTGATGTTTTCTGCAGAGTTCTATGAACTGGAAGAAGAACAGCCCTCTAAGTTTGATAAATGGTTGGAAAAAGTATTTGGTGACAAGCTTCAGGATGCGTTGATATATTTTTCAGTTGCATTTGCAGTATTATTTGGAGTAGGTCTTTTTATTTTGCTGCCTACTATAGTAATAGGATTTGTCAGACAACTTACGGAAAATCATATTGTTGCTAATATAGCAGAGGGAGCACTGAGAATACTTATATTCTTAGTATATATCATATTGATTTCCAGGATGAAAGACATTCAGAGGGTCTTTCAATATCATGGAGCAGAGCATAAAACCATTCATTGCTATGAAGCGAATGAAGAGCTTACGGTGGATAATGTAAGAAAATATACTACACTGCATCCGCGCTGCGGCACAAGCTTTTTATTTATCGTAATGATTGTGAGTATCATTATGTTTTCATTTATATCCTGGGACAATATTATTATAAGATTGGTATTTAGATTATTACTCCTGCCTTTGGTTGCAGGTATTTCATATGAAATCATCAAGTATGCAGGAAGGACTCAGAATGCTGTCACTTGTGCCATCAGTAAGCCCGGGATGATGATGCAAAAGCTTACAACCAGGGAACCTGATGATAGCCAGATAGAAGTAGCAATTGAAGCCCTCAAAAATGTTTTGCCACAAAGCAGAGAGGAAGATAAGTGGTAATGTGTGCAACTGTTAGTAAAATATTAGAAGAGTCAGTGAGATATTTAAAAAATCATGGCGTGGAGAACAATACTGTTCTCGACGCCCAATTGATTTTATGTCATGTTTTAAAGGTAGATCGTCTTTATTTGGTAGTAAACAGAGATGAAGAATTGGATAAAAACGTGATACAGTCCTATCAAAGCCTATTAAGATTAAGAGCAGAAGGGCAGCCACTTCAATATATCACAGGAATGCAGGAGTTTATGTCATTGCCTTTCAGGCTTACTGCTGATGTGTTAATTCCCAGGGCAGATACTGAGATATTAGTGGAATGTGTAATTAATAAATATAAAAAAGAAGATCATCCCACCAGTATAATGGATATTGGTACGGGTTCAGGGTGCATAGCCGTAAGCCTTGCATATTATATTCAAAACTGCAGCATATATGCGGTAGATATCTCGCCAAAGGCTTTGACAATTGCTCAGCAAAATGCTGAAGAAAATGGCGTTAGCCATAAGATATCTTTTAAGCAACAGAATATTTTAGATGGATTTCCCGGATGTTTATCACAAGGAGAGTTGGATGCCATTATTTCTAATCCTCCCTATATAAAAACGGATGTGATAGAAACGTTGCAGCGGGAAGTAATGGGATACGAACCGCATCTTGCGTTAGATGGCGGTAAGGATGGGTTGGTATTCTACAAGACAATTACGGGTAAGGCATATCATTACTTAAAGTCAGGTGGATTGTTAGCATTTGAAGTGGGGCACGACCAGAGTGATGAGGTAGTGCATTTAATAGAGAACACAGGGAAGTATACGGACATAGAAGTAGTAAAGGATTTAGCAGGGATTAATAGGGTAGTGGCAGCAAGAAGGATAAAATAAGTTAAATGGAGGTGCCAGGCACCTCCATTTAACTTATTTTAATCCTTCCACAATCTAAATAATCCTGCATTCTGAAGGTTTTTTATAATTAATATAGTGATTGGCCCGAATATCATTCCTACAATTCCGAAAATCTGAAGACCTATGTACATTGACATCAAGGTAGCCAGCGGATATAGACCAATCTGACCTCCAACCACTTTAGGTTCAAGCAATTGTCTGACCAGCAATACAATGCCATACAATATTACTAAGGATAAAGCACGGGGGAAATTGCCGCTGATCATTGAAACGATAGCCCACGGGATAAGTATAGTGCCAGTACCTAGTATAGGAAGAGCATCAATGATGCTGATTAGTAGTGCGAGGAGTATTGCATAGTCCACTCCAATAATCAAGAAACCGATAGATACCTCTACAAAAGTAATACTCATAAGTATAAGTTGTGCCTTAATATATCCCAATAATGCAAAGAGTAAGTCATTCTTAATTGAAACAATTCTGGCAATCCACTCAGGTGGAAGCTGCTTTTTTAAAAAATCCATAATTTTTTCTTTATCACTGCTCATGAAATAAGATGAGGTAAACATTATAATGATGAAAATCAAGATAGAAGGCAGAGAAGTTGCAAAATTTATGGCAAAATCTCTTGTCGCTCTTGTTGCAGGATCCAAGATCCTCATCATATTACTTCTTACAGCTGTAATGACTTCATCTGCAAAAAGAGAGACTTCCGGCGGCAAAGTTAAATAAATATTAATGCCTTTATCCATAAGATTACTAGCCTGTTCGGTAATCATGTTCAAGAGATCCGGTAATCGCTCTGAAAGTTTCTTGACTTCATAAATAATTCTATAAACGATAGCGGTAATGAGTGTGCCAATCAATAATAGTATCGAAAGAATAGTGATTGCACTTGAAAACCTGCGAGGAACTCGCCACTTTTCCTCCATAAAAGTAACTACCGGATCAGAAATATATGCAATTGCATAAGCAATAATGAAAGGAAGCAGCCATTTGAAAGCTGTAGTAAATGCAAAGTATGCTGCTGCTATCCCGATAACAATTGCGACAACAATTAGTATAAAGTTGATATATTTTTTCCAAGATGCACTCATATTATTAATCTCCTAATACAGAGTAAGATTTGAGTTCATTATATAATATATAATTTACTGGTGCAATAGAATTTACCCTATAAAGTAATCCATTAGCTTAAATCCTTCTGCAAAGTATATACCTGTCTTTTGGGCAGAAAACTCATCATAACCGGTAACTTCTTCATGGGGGGTGATATACTTATTCTGATAGATTACAAAAGGTACAGGGTCTGAGGTATGGGTCCTCAGTTTTAAAGGGGTTGGATGATCTGGAAGTATCATCATCTTATAATCCTCTCCCAGCTTATCTAATTCTTCTTTGATAATTTTTATGACTTGTGTATCCAATAGTTCAATAGATTTTACCTTATTTTCAATTTCATATCGATGCCCACATTCATCAGGAGCTTCAACGTGTACATAGACAAAGTCCTGACCTTTTTTGAGCTCTTCTACAGCAGCCCTTGCTTTTCCTGCAAAGTTAGTATGTATATTTCCTGTTGCACCTTCAACTTCGACTGTTCTGAGACCGGCACATAACCCAATTCCTTTGATCAGATCTACGGCAGATATAACAGAACCATTTAACTGATATTTGTCATGAAAACTAGATAAGGCAGGCTTTTTTCCTTCGCCCCAAATCCAAATAGAATTTGCAGGTCGGAGCCCTCTTTCTATTCGTTTTATATTTACAGGATGATTTTTTAATATCTCATTGCTTTTTTTCATCATATCCAATATGATTTTT